>JADFJB010000072.1 GCA_022566355.1 candidate division KSB1 bacterium | reverse complement strand
TAGATTTAAGGCTGTTTGATAATTAGTGTTTAACCGAAAACTCAACAACTAGTGTCATTCCGGTAATCTTCCCTGCCAAAAACATGCAGGGACAAGCTTGAGCCGGAATCTAATCATTCCAGGCATGTAGATTCCCGCTAAAAGCATGCGGGAATGACAGATGGGTGCGCTTATTTGGGTAGATTGTCCGGTGATTTCTTTATAGCAATTAAAAAACGTTTTATGATTGGTATGTTCACATCAGTTTGACCCGATTCTAATTGTTCTTCAAACCATTCTAATTCCGGTGGATCCTTTTTCAGTCATGCGTCTTGCTCTGTAGTTTTTTGTAAACATTCAACAAATGATTACATCTCCTTTTCTACACGGCCACTGCGTTGAATATTAAGGGTTGATTAATTTGTAATTAATCATCTTAGCATTTCTTTCACAATTTCAAAATCACCATCATTTGGAGCCGGTTTCAGTCCAAGAGTTTTTGCCATTAGATTATAGATGTGAACATTTTCAAAAGCATCTACTTCTATTCCGGCTTTAAACGCTGGTCCAAATGCAACAAAAAGTCCCTGCATGGATTTCAGAGTATTGTCATATCCGTGAGTTGCGCCAACAAAGCGATTTTGATTGCTGTCAAAATAACTATGACTGGTTGCAGACCACCCTTCATCAGGAATACCTACGATTGCCGGCACCCTGCGATGATTTTTATAATGAAAACGATCTGGGATTTCACTTTTTCGATAAACTTTAAAGTTAGGGTGAGCATCTTTTAATTTGTTATAGATTTCATCTTCATTCGTATTATCCAAAGGAATGCAAGTAACTGGAAGCCAATCAACAATACGAACTGTAGATAGATCAATATAATCATCAAGAAAAATAACTCTGTCCGGACTTAATTCTGTCATGCCATGATCTGCAGTAATAATAATGTTTACTTTGTCTTTAATATTTCGTGTTTCTAAACCATCTAGCAACAAACCCATTGTGCTATCCAAATGGGTAATCGCTTTTACAACTTCAGGAGAATCAGGTCCGTAACGATGGCCAAAATAATCGGTGTCACTAAAATATAAGGTGAAAAATGCAGGGCGTTCGTTCTCGGGCAAATCTAACCAGGAAAGGATTTGCTGAACCCGGTCCGTATTTGATACTCTGTCATCATATTTCTTCCAATAGGTTGCCCGCATACCTTCATATTCAGCTTCCGATCCTGGCCAAAAATAAGTTGCGCTTGTTTTCCCCTGCTTTTCTGCAGTAATCCAAATCGGTTCGCCGCCCCACCATCGACCGTCCTGGACTGCTTCCTGGTTACCCATGCTAAAAGAAGCATCAAACTCTGGATCGTACATGTTGTTGGCAATGATGCCATGATTTTCAGTATAGAGTCCTGTAACTGTAGTAAAATGGTTGGGGAAGGTTTTAGATGGAAATACGGGAATAAGCCCTTTGGCTTTGACGCCATTGTTCACCAAATAATCCAGATTCGGAGTGTTCGCTTTTTCCAGGTAATCGTAGCGAAACCCATCTAAAGAGATTAAAATGAGTGGGGATTCTTTTTGATATGAACAGTGACTAAAAACGATAATCAATCCAAACAGCATCGAAAAGTATAAAACCTTACGTATCTTTATTGATTTCATACCAAACTCCTTATTATCTATGATTCCATACTTCGTCGATTTGCAAACGATACAGCTTTGGATTCTGACCAGTACATGCCGTTACTATTTAATGAAATAAATCCAACATGTCCACCGGATTCGGGGATTTCCAGAAAGAGATTTGGATTGGATTGAGCTTGTTCAATTGGACAACAAGAATCAGTCAAAAATGGATCATTTTTTGAATTGATCAATAGAGTCGGAATACGAATATTGTCGAGAAATTGTTTTGAACTGCACTTACGCCAATAGTCTTCAGCGTCCTCAAAGCCATGAATTGGGGCAGTGTAGCGATCATCGAATTCTTTAAAAGTTTTGATCCTGTTAAAACCATCATCATTTATTTCATCAGGAAACAGCTCCATTTTTAATTGGATTTTCTCATGCAACATCCCAAGGAATCGTCGTATATAGATTCTATTTGAAAACTGAGCCAATTTTTCCGCACTGGATTTGAGATCGCAAGGGACCGAGAAGGCAATGGCACTTTTAATTTTTCCAGGAATTGAATCCCCAATTTCGCCAAGATATTTCAAGTTAATATTCCCGCCCATACTGAATCCAACCAGGCATAATTCAACATACTGATCGTGCGATGATGCGTGTAAAATGACTGTTTCCAGGTCATCGGTCGCACCGCTGTGGTAGGTTCGCAGTTTTAGATTTGGCACTCCGCTGCATCCCCGATAATTCCAGGCCAGGGCATCCCAACCATGGGCATTAAAAGCCCTTGCCATTCCTTTTATGTAGGCCCGATCCGTGCTTCCCTCCAAACCATGTGAAATGATTACGAGCTTTTCGAATTTAACTTTGGACCAATCGAGGTCGAGGAAATCACCATCCGGAGTATCGATTCGCTCTCGTTGGTACGGAATCTCAACTTCTCTAAAGAATGATGGAATGATGGTTTGAAAATGGCCGTTAGACAAAAATAGAGGGGGAGAGTAATCTGAATTGGCAATGACTGGCATATTTTTATTTATGAAATTGATTATAGTTTTATTGAATTGTAAATATACAAATTAGAAGAGAAGATTGGTAGAATAATTTTTATGAAAAAAGAACTTACAATTATTATGTGTTCAATCCATCACCTGGAGACGGTTATCAGGATACTCAATGTTGTAAGGTAAATCAGAGCTATATTTTTGGATTTTCTTGTCTGACGTTTACGTTTCACCCTTCGACGGAGTTTATCCTGAAAAAAGTGAAGGGCTCAGCATAAACTTCCGCCGTCTACATTATTTAACTCAACATTTTCTCCCTATTTTCCAAACCGCGTAAAGCCATAAACTGCAGGAAACATCCAAAAAGCAAAACAGCAATACGATTTTGCCACATCCAAAGATTCCAGGTTTCCGGATCTAAACGTCGGGGGATATCGTAAGGATTAAAAAAGAGTGAATATTTTGTCTCATCTAATGGCTCAGAAAACATTAATATTAGAAGTAAAATCCCAAATGACCACATTCCGGCAGCAAAGCCGCTGCGGAATTTCACAGCAAAATATAGCGTCATACTTCCTAAGAAAAATGTAGGCACGAAAGCATGAATGCCTGTAGCAATAATTTCTATTTCAGTAAAAGTAAAAAAAACAAATGTACTAAAGAGAATTGAGAGTGTTAGCAGGATCAGGTTTAATGTGACCAGCCTTAATATCCAGACTTTATACCGCGACCCGGAGGTGGTAAACATCACCTCGAGTGTACGGTTGTCTTTTTCCCTGGAAATTACCTGCATATTCAGTAAAATGGCTAAGACAGCAAAGGGAAGCATAAAAAGTGCAAGAAGTACATCTTCCTGCGACACGCGATTAATCATATCGTTATTATAATTGATGATGTACGCGATGATGAAATAGCCAAAAATACCAGCAATAAACCAGTAGAATCTATTAAAAAATAGGATTTGAGCTTGAAGGTGTAATATTTTAATTCCAATCGTTAACTGTTCTTTGGTAGTAAGCTGCGAGAATTTATTGTAGATGTTACTTCCGAATTTGTATTGGGTTTTATTCATGGTTTCTCAATAGACCTTATTTATCCAAGGACTCACTGCCATTTTCCTCCGAATTCTTTTTCCCTTGCAGTAATAACACATAGGCATCTTCCAGAGTTGGTTCCACTGCTTTCGCATCAAGTTCATCGACCGCTTGTTCACTTAAAAACCTCAGACGAATTCGGTTGTCAACTTTGCTGTGTTGTATGATCTTCAATTTTTTTTGCAATTCGTTAAATTGACCCTCTTCAATAATCGCTTCGAAAACCTTACCACGGGCGCTTCTCTGCATCTCTCTTGGCGATCCATTGAATACTACTTCACCTTTATTCAGAACCGCCATATCGTGACATGTGCTGGCAATATCTTCTACGATGTGCGTACTAAAGACAACAATTCTGTCCTTTGCTAAATCAGCCAGCAGGTTTCGGAATTTAATTCGTTGTTTTGGATCGAGCCCCGCAGTGGGTTCATCCACAACGATGATTTGCGGCAGGTGAAGTAGCGTTTGCGCGATACCAACCCGCTGTTTCATCCCACCCGAAAATGTTTTAATTTTGGTGTCTTTTCGATCCCAGATTCCGACATTTTTGAGGGTATGTTCAATTAGTTCTTCACGTTCTTTCTCTTGATAGATGTTGTTCGATAGTGCATGATAATTTAAATATTCAAGAGGAGTCATATTTTCATAGAGTCCAAAATCCTGTGGTAAATAACCGATCGAGCCATGAAATGTTGCTCGATGATCTTTTAAGAGACTTTCATTTATTTTTATGCTGCCATGATCAGCTTCCAAAACACCGACAAGGATTCGCATCAAAGTAGTTTTGCCAGCTCCATTCGGTCCAAGAAGACCAAACATCCCTTGACCGATATTAAGACTCACTCCATTTAAAGCCACTACCTGTTGTTTTGGGGGTCGAATAATTGGAATGAATTTCGTAATCGCATAAACGACTCGTTTAATTTTTTTAAGTTTGCCTTTCGGCTGCTCAGGATCAATTTGTCCCGATTCTATTTTTCTGCCAATGCGATAGAATTGAAACAACAAAAGTGTCAAGACCAAAACAATGATAGTCCATGTTGTTGAGCCAGTACGAATTGGTAAATAAGCAAGAAAAGCCAGGTAAATAAAGAATCCACCGCGTTTCGGAAAATTAAGGGGTGTAATTTCTTCGGCGCTTGCAGCTTCCTGATTTTTCTTCTTTTTGAAAAACAGCCACCTTTTTTGTTTCTTTTTAGGTTTGGGCGGTTTGCCATTGACAAAGCGCCATTTATACCACAATGCTCTTGCAGAAAATATGCAGATCAAATTCAGTAGACTAAGAACGACTAGCCAGAAAGAACTACTCAAAAAGGTATGAAGATAGACTATAAAAATAAAAATAGTTAGCAACCAGATGGCAGCTTGATAAATTCCCTCGTTCTCCCAAGGTATTTGTCCCTTTGCAAAAAAGGAAGCCACTCTTCTTTTTTCTCTATTCCATTCTCGTATAAACCTGCCAGGTGCGCCATAAATCTTGGTAAGATTTTTAATTCGAATGGTAAATTTTTGAGATGCTAATTTATCTTTTTCTTGTTTAACAATTAAGAACTGCTGGATACTATAAATAATACCCAAAATGATAAACCAGATTGGCAGGATAATGAGGATTGTATAGATTTTGCTTTGATATGTATCGTAAATCCAGTATAAGATTGCTGCAGATGCCAAAGTTCCAAGAAGTATCCCAAACCAACCAATTTTTTTTAGCCAGGCTTTTGTTTGTTCAAGGCCGACGTAAAGAACAGGGATAAACACTAAAGTGGATAGGGTGGAAACTATGAGGCCACCAATTACAGTGATTGCAAATGGCGGCCACAACTCAAATTCTGTTCCCTGCTTGAGTGCAAGAGGAAAAAGTCCCAGTATGGTGGTTGCAGATGTCATTAAAATGGGCCGCACCCGACTTTGTCCTGCAATGATGACAGCTCGCTGCCATCGATAATGATGTTGCGTTCGTAAAATTGCAATGCGATCTAAGAGGATAATTCCGTTATTAACTACGATACCTAAAAGCACGATCAAGCCTAACAACGCCATAGGAGCGCTTTGACCAAGCGAAAGTGGGGTGCCGGTTATAACCAGTGCAAACAATGAACCGATGACTGCTGTTGGCACCGTGCCCAGTATAATGATTGGCATTGAAAGAGATTCGAACTGAGCTGCAAGGAACATATAAATTAATAGAAAACCAATTGCAAGCATCCAATAGTAAGGAGCCCTGACATTTTCATTTTCAAGCTTTTCAATGGAAAACCCTTTTGGAAGTCTTAATTCACTAATGAAACGATCGATCTGGGCTTTTGCCATTTCCTGACGACCCTTGGATTTCTGCACTTCATCGATAAATTTATATGTAATTTTAACTTGCCTCTCTTGATTAACTCGAATGATGTTTCCCGTTCCTTCATCCACGCGAATTTTAGCAACCTGGTTAAGCGGAACTAATTGTCCTGACGCGTTCATTACGCGAATTTTTCCGATATCATTTAGCTGTCTTTCTTCCGTATTAGCCAAAATCAACTTTATATCCATTTCGCCCTGTTCTGAATAGTAGGGTGTATTGGAACTTGCCCCTTCGGAGCGGGTAGACCAAATAGCAGTCATTATGTTCTGCATACTCAATCCCCAAAGTGCCAACCGCATTCTATCTCCGATAACCTGTAACTCCGGAGCGCCTCCCTGTAAATCTGAAACAACCGATTGGTTGTCAATTTCCGGAATGCCTTTTAGTGTTCCCGTGATCTGGTTGCTAATCTGGTGCAGGCCTTGTAAATCATATCCTTTCAACCTCAATCCTTCTTCAGAGGCCAGGATATTGGAAATATTATTCCCCTGACCAGCAGAGCCTGAGCGGAGTGGTCTATCGAAAGATAAGTCGACATTCTCAATTCGTTCATTTTGGTTGCGAATTTTGTCTTTATTCTTTTCAAGGTTCAGGTTCTCGGTTCTTTGATCTGCATCTAAGAATGTAGCTACAATATTCGCTTCTTCTGCTCGGATATTTGCACGGACTTCATCAATATCTTGTAATTCCAACATCTGAGCTTCAATGCGTCTCACAGCTTTATCGGTTACTTCCAATGTTGAGCCTTTTGGAGTAGAAACATATAAATTCATTCGAGCTGATGGTGGTGGGGGAGCTTGAGTAATGATGAAGGTTACGCCAATAAATATGCTCAGCAATAGAAGAATAGAAACGATAGATAGGGTGCGAATTCGGTGTCGAATCGCTGATTTTAATAGTAATCGATATATTTCGTAGATTCTTCCACTATGAAATGGCTTAAAAGGTTTGCCCCGGAGAGCTCTTGTCGCGATCATTGGAATGAGTGTTAGTGAAACGATGAGTGAAACTGCTAAAGGAAAAATTACGGATAAGGAGAGCTCCCGAATAAATAGCCTGGCTTCACTTTCAACAAAAAGAACCGGAAGAAATACTAAGATGGTTGTTCCGGTTGCAGCGAATATTGAGCGGCTCACTCCTTTGGTACCTAATAATGCCGCTTCTTTATTGGATTTACCGGCCTGGTGCTGTAAAAATATATTTTCCATCACGACAATGCCGTTATCTACCAGCATACCAATTGCTAACGCCAGACCAACCAAAGAAAGTATATTAATAGAAAGATTAAAACCATACATCAAATTAAAGGTGACTAGTAATGAAATTGGGATTGCAATCATTAAAATAGATACGAAACGAAGATTGCGTAAAAAGAGGAAAAGAACGATGATTGCCAATATCGCACCTGTAATCGCCAGTTTTTGAATTCTGTCGATGGCTGATTGGATCATTTCAGCCTGACTGAAATTGACCTTGAGTTCGTAGTCTAACGGTGCTAAGTCCTTGTTTATCGCTGCAATCTCATTCTCAACTTTTTTTGCAACTTTGAGCATGTTGCTGGAATTGTCTTTCTGAATAAAAATACCAACCTGTGGTTTGCCGTTTACACGATACAGTCGGGTTTGCTCTTCCTGGCTGTAGTCAACTTTGGCTACATCTTTTAATCGAACCATGCCCTGCGGGCGAATGATTATGTTTCTTAATTCGTCCAGATTGTCGATTCTGCCAAGAAGTACAACATCCATCATTTTGCCGGAAGTAATCACTCTGCCAAGATGCTGCGGTTGACGGTGGTAGGCATTGATTTTCTGTTGAACCAGATCAACGCGAATACCCAGTGCTTCGCAACGATCAGCATCTATTTCTATGCCAAGATTCCTTTTATTACCGCCGCCAATTCCAACATTAACAACGCCATCAATTTGTTCAAGACGGCGCAACACCCGCCTTTCTGCCGTTTCACGTAATTGCGAAAGGCTGGCATCTCCGCGAATACTGATTTCCATCAAAAATGAAGACAGATCTGCCGTATCAAATTTATTGACCTGAATTTGTACATCTTCCGGAATTCGGTTTTCAACAGCCGTCATCTTTTGTTGTAATTTAAGCACGGCGAATTTCATGTTGGTGCCATAGTCAAATTTCACTTTGATATTAGTGAAATTTGAGTAAACTGTACTTTCGATATCGTGCACACCTTCCAGAGTTGCAACTTCCTCTTCAATCGGTATAACAAGATCTCTCTCGATTTTTTCAGCATTAGCTCCGGCAATACCTGCACTGATATAGACTTCCGGAAGAATGAATTGCGGCAGTAATTGCACAGGCAGCCTGCTCCACGAAATCACGCCCAAAAGACAAAGGGCAAAAGTTAGCATGATGATTGTTATGGGACGATTTAATGCAAATTTTGTCATATATTAGTCGGTTGTCATAAATATATTAAACCGTTAAAACGGTTACTGAAAAAAATCTAAATTAGACTTCCAAATAAATTCGTGAACTTCTCCTTCAAGTAACAATTACAAAGAAACATGAAGCCCACAACTTCAGTTGTGGGTAACGAGTTGAACGAACTTTTAAAGAACCATTTCAATGGTTTATCTCTTCGATTCCTGTAAGCCATGTTTTTTAAGAAATATTATATATTCCTCATTAAATGTCATTTTTCTATGATGGCTTTTTTGGTGGTTGATATAATCCTCAACCTTGGATAACAAAGATTCGCTAATCGAAAAAGCGGCATAGCCAACTTGCCATGCAAATTTTGTTTTAATAAATTCTTGTTGATTAATCCAATGTGAAGATTCACCCTTAACAGATTTCATCGTACTAGCTATTGATTGGTTTTAATTTAGTAGAAACAAAACATGCAAATGTTCTGGCAAACCACCAATTGTGCGTACTGGGGATGCTAAATCGTTAAAATTTCCTTTTATATGTTTTAAAATCAGATTCCTAAAATTATCTTTCATAAGTGGAACTCGATCTTTGGTGCTCCAGATAGTGTGTATCCGTATTCTTGTTAAGGAGTGTGCCATAATGCAACCCCCTTTCGTAAACCGTTGAAACGGTTAATGAGTTGTTAATAGAATTTTTACCCCACGAATAAATTCGTGGGCTTAGTTTAATGTGCAACTGAGAAAACATAATTTCTATCAATTGTAGTATTTTGGAAAGAAGAAACAATGTCATCCTAACTGGCTCTTCTCCTCAACCCATCAATTATTTCATACACCACCGGAATTACGACCAATGTCAATATGGTGGAGGTAACTAACCCACCAATCACGGCGATGGCCATAGGTGCACGGAGTCGAGTGCCTTCACCAATGCCAATGGTAAGCGGCAGCAAAGCCAGGATCGTAGTTACGCTGGTCATCAAAATAGGTCTCAATCTATCTTTTCCTGCCTGGAGAATGGCTGCTCGAAGGGCTTTACCATCGGCGCGTAAACGATTCACATAATCCACCAAAATGATTGAATCGTTTGCAGCAATACCAGCCAGCATAATAATTCCGATATACGCCATCACACTAAATGGCTCACCCACCAAAAGAAATGCCAATACAACTCCAACGCCCGCCAGAGGCAGAGTCAGTAATATGGTGAATGGATGAACCAGACTTTCGAATAACGATGCCAATACCATATAAACCAAAATAATCGATAAGAGTAGAGCAAATTTTAGTTGAGAAAACGATTCCTGGCGAGATGCTTCCTCACCGGTAAACCTGATTTCGTAATTTGGTGGTAAAGAAATATTGGCTAAAATTGGATCGATCTCTGCCACTGCCTGGCTAAGCGTTATTCCTTCCACTAGTTGAGCGCTTACATTCGAAACACGTGTTTGATTATGTCGATGAATTTCTGCAGGACCTTCGCCAGGGATAAATTCAACAATATCTTTCAAACGCAAAACCGCTTGAGTTGGGGTTTGAATTTGTAGATTTTTCAATTCTGTTAATGTTGATTTTGGATACGAAACCAATATATCTCTGTCATTGCCCTGGGAATAGAAGTCTGATACTACTTCACCGCTTAACCTTTCCTGGATAAGGTTGCCAATCTGTTGGACATCTAAGCCAAAATTTGCAGCCAATACTCTATCGATGCTTAGTCTTAACTCGGGTCGACCCTGTTTTAAACTTGTGGTTATATTTTGTAATGTCTTACTGGTTGAAAGAGCTTCAGCGGTTAGAGTCGTCAAACTGTGTAAAGTCGAGAGGTCTTCTCCCCGAATCTCAATAACAATTGGCGCCTGGTTTGTGCCAATTGTTTGCTGTAGACTGCTTTCTTTAATCCGAAAGGACGTGGATATTCCCGGAAAGGTTAGATTTGGTTTCAGTAGCTCAATCGCTTGGTGTGGTGAAATTGCGTTCGAAACCAGGTTAAGTGTTATGGTTGATTGATGTTCATTTTGCTGCGAGTTTGTATTAAATAAAGATTGAGCGGTTTGGACATTTATCGTCGAGTAGCAGTTTTCTAATTGTTCTCCTAACACCTGTTGAATTCTATGTTCGATACTTTCAATAACAATGGCAGTTTTATCTAGAGGTGTTCCAGTTGTTAATTCTATATCGATTTGAAGTTGGTTTTCAATACTTCGTGGAACAAATTCCGAGCCGATTACAGGAAGGAGAACGATAGAAATAACAAGCAAACCAACTGCCATACTTACTACAATCCATCGGTGGTTTAATGCCCACTGCAAAGTTTTTTCATAGAATGGGAATTGAAGTTGCTTTTGTTCTAATTTAAAGGATTTCTTACGGAACAGTTTGGCAGTTAGAGTGGGGATCAATAGAAACGCAACCAGCAAGGAAGAGAGAAGTGAAAACGCAACTACCCATGCTTGCTCCCGAAATAATTCAGCTGCAACTCCCTGAACATATACAATAGGTAGAAATACGATAATTGTTGTCAAAGTAGAAGCCGCAATGGCAACCCCAACTTCGGTAGCACCCAGGATAGAAGCCTTTTCAGAATCTTCGCCCAATTGCCGTCGTCTGAATATATTTTCAATAACTACGATGGCATTATCTACCAGCATACCGGCGCCAAGTGCTAATCCTCCGAGGGTCATCACATTTAATGTTAGACGTTGAAAATACATGAGTGTAAAGGTTGCCAGTATGGAGATCGGAATGGCTAAACTCACAATCAGTGTAGCGCCCATATTTTTGAGAAAAACATACAATACCAGGATTGCTAAAAATATACCGATAATTGCAGTGGTTTCGACTTCACCTATAGCTTTTTCGATAAAGGAAGATTGGCTGTAGATTTGAGTGAATTGCAAACCGGGCAATTCACTTTGTAAGCGAACAACTTCATCTGTAACTTGTTTTGCAACTCGGACTGTATTCTCTTTGGATTCTTTATAAATGTATAACCCTATGCTTTCCTCACCGTTAAAGCGAACGATATCCAATCTTTCTTCCGGAGCATAAATTACTTCAGCCACATCGCTTAATAAGATTGGTACTTTATCCCCGGAGAAAGTCATTTCGCTTTGTCGGGCTCCGGTAGATGGGCTCTCCCCATTGGTGCCCTGGGTAGTAGATTTGTAGCCAATAACCGTTGCGGCAACCTCCTCAATATTGGTATACTTTCCAATTCCCTTTATCAGGTAAGCTTTATCCGATTCGATGAGTTTTCCACCAGATGCATTAGCATTTGCCTGCCTTATTTTGTTTTTGATATCTTGTGTGCCAAGTCCGTAAGCAGCGAGGAGATATTCATCCAATTTGACTTGCACTGCCTGTTTTATCCCACCATAAGTTTGAACACTTGCTACTCCATCTAATCGTTCCAGACCTCGTTTTATGACCTCTTCCGCTAAACGTCGTAATTCATCCAGATCCCTATCGCCGGAAATAGATGCGTTTAGAGCATAAATCATAATGGGTTCTTCTTGAGGATCAAAGGTGGCAACTGTAACCTTGTCGATCTCAGGATCGGATTCAAAGCTGGCCACCTTCTTTTGCACATCCAACAAAGCGAAATCCATATCCGTTCCCCAACTAAATGTGGTAGTGACTCGGACTCGCCCGACGCTCGTAACTGAACGGACATCGACAACTTTACTCACAGTAGCGAGAGATCCTTCAAGCCGGCGAGTGAAACGCTGCTCCATATCCTGGGGCG
Organism: candidate division KSB1 bacterium; assembly: GCA_022566355.1. Classification (NCBI taxonomy): domain Bacteria; kingdom Pseudomonadati; species Candidatus Zhuqueibacterota bacterium. The sequence goes on along the minus strand of JADFJB010000072.1, from coordinate 11,210 downwards.
CACGTTCACCTGACTGGATTTCGACGACAATTTTTGGATTATAAATGGAAGGCAGTAAATCTGTTCCCAGGCGGTTGAATGAAATGAATCCCAGGATGGCGATACCACACATGATCATAGTAACTGTAACCGGGAACTTGACTGAAAATTGTGGTAAATTCATAGTCTTATATTTTTGAATTTTCTTTAATCAATCTGTTGTCTTTCAACTTTAGGCACTCTAGGCACTCTAGCGCACTTTAGGCACTTGTCATTTAGTGACCCTAACTTTAGATTTATCTTGCAAAGTTTCATAACCTTTGATCACCAACCTCTCTTCGCCATTGAGTCCACTTACGATTTCAACCTCTTCGCGAGTAGAAATTCCGGTGGTCACTTCTATCATCTCGGCGCTCGTTCCGGAAACAACGAAAACGACTGAGCGGTTATCTCTTGTTTGAATTGTATTTGCAGGGATAACAATTGCTTCTGGTTGGTGTTTTGCGACAATATCTGCCTTTGCAAACATCCCTGGACGAAGGATTAAATCGGGATTCATGGCTTCAATAGTAACTTTGAATGTGCGGGTTTGCGGATCGACAGTAGGATTGATGGAGATTACTTTTCCATTGAATACTTGTCCTTCCAATGCATAATTGGTGATGATTACATCCTGTCCAATCCTAATTCGCCCAACATCAGAATTGGGTAAATTCGTATTTAACAGAACTTTGGAATAATCAGAAATTGTGCAGAATTGAAAACCAACGGGTACATAAGTTCCGTCAGAAATGGATTGAAGATTTGATAAAATTCCGGAAATAGGCGCTATTAACTTCAATTTATTAGCTCTTAGTTGAGCAGCTTCGTAATTCAATCGAGCATCGAGAGCGTTTCTCCGGGCAATTTCCAACTCTTTTTCTGTGACGCCTCCTTCTCTAAATAACGCCTCTTGTTTTTGCAGTTCTCGTTCCGCATTGGCCATGGCTAATTGTTGTGATTCAACCCTGACTTCCAACAGCCATTCCCGATTTTCTATTTCTGCAAGGAATTGTCCTGCCTCTACACGTTTGCCGCTGAAATTAACCGACCCATTGGTTTGTACCAGGTGCAGTATTCCAGATACTTCCGTGACCAATCTTTCCGCGATTTGTGCTTGTAAAGTACCCGTTGCAGAAACGAATTCCGAAATCGGACCTCGTTTCACTTTTTCCACCACAACTGGAACAGCCAGGTCGGCGGCGGAACGATTTTCTCCCGATTCGCAGGAAGTAAGCAATAAAAAAGAAAGCGAAAATAGGAGTACATATATTTTTGATCTCATCGATAACTTCTCCATAATAATTGTCTAAATAATCAATCTTGACCTGGAATTATGACACGAACAGGTTCATTTAGTTCAAAATCCCACAGGGTTTTGCGGCGTAAATCTGCTAATGATTGTTTGTGATCAATAATGGCTTGTAAAGAACTAATTCTTGCTTGTGTAAGTCGATTTTGCTCCAATGCTAAATCCTGGGAACTGAGATCGCCATTTTCAAATATCAGCAAACTTATTCTATAACTTCTTTCAGCTAAAGCCTCGCTTCGTTGAGTGATTTCGGCTCGCAGTCGCGCCGATTGCAGGTTACGAACTACAGTTCGGATTTCTTTTTTAATTTGTTCAATACGGTTTTGTTGGGTTAAACGAGTGGTATTTAGATTGGCGATTGCCGCCTGAACTTGGGACGCGTTCCTTCCCCAATCCCATATTGGCAGTGTTAAACTGAATTTTACACTCCTATCATTGTCAAATTGATTGAAAGCGTCTTTAAATTTATCCGCAACTTTTAAAATACCATAGCTTAAAAATAGCTCGCCAACGATTTCGCTTTGACTGTCTGTCTCCTCAACGTTGATTTGATTGAGTTCAACATTGATCTCATCAGATCTTAATTCAGTTCGTCTGTTCAAGGCTTCGTTAATTGCTTTCTCTAATGAAACCTGGATCGGCTGGTAGGTTAATTCTGTGATGGCGCTTATATTCGTTGTAATAGGAATGCCAATCAACAGCTTAAATGCATCTTTTGATTCTTCCAAGGCCGCTTCACTATTGGTTGCTGTATTTCTCGCATTGGCTAAATCAATTTCCAGTCGCAACGCTTCTACTTCAGGCAATAAACCTGCCTGTTGTTTTAGATTAGCAATACGGTATGCATTTTCTGACTGGCTAACTTGATCCCGGTCGATTGATAGTTGTTCTTGCGCCCTGTAAAGGCTATAAAAATTGGAGGTGACATTAAAGATGATATCCAATTGACTGCGAGTATATTGCTGCTCAGTATCTTCTAAATTTAGGCGAGCTTTTTGGTACCCGATTTTCCTTCGGTTAATGGTAAACATGGGTTGTCGAAATTGGATTCGTAATTGCGGTCTGTAGTTTGTTAATTCAGTAGTCTCTTCGAAAGTGTTTCCATCTACTGTAACTTTATTAATAGCAGTTTGATCAAACCGCTGCATGGAACCCACAATCGAAAACACCCCGTCCGTCGCAGCGATGGGTTGGTTAGCAAAAAATTCAGCCTGGAGATTGGTGAATTTTTCACGATCAAAAGAAAATCCACCACCGGGAATCGGAGTCTGCCTGATTCCCTCCTGAAATTCAGGTAAACTCGAGAACACCAATTGACCATCACTCTTAAAGCTGGCCTCCGCGGCTTTGAGGTTCATCCGGGAACTGGTCAAAGATTCTTCCAGTCTCTTAGCGTTGTAGCTTTTACCTAAAGCAATATTGATACTTTCCTCTAATGTTAGTATCCATGTTTCCTGGGCCATACCCGATCCCACAAAAAAGTTTGCAATAAGGAATATAAAAATTATCTGCAAGCTTTTGAATTTCATTCTTGACCTCCCTCGTTTTTTGCTCATTCAATAAATTCCCAGCGGATTGCATCCGCTATAATATATCCGTTGCCTTTATCCGAAAGCTCGACAACCGCAGGTTCTCCCTCGACGAGTCGATATCTTCCCAAAGGAAACCAGCCTTCTACTGTATCTTCCGGCTGAAAATCAATTGGAAATGTGCCGTCAGCGCAGGTTACGGCAACTTGAAATTTTCGACTAATATTTCGACGCCACCATGTTGATCCCATTTTAACAAAAAAGCTCAACTCATAATCACCACTCCTTGGGGGCTGCATTTCCCAGCGAGCAGGATATTGACCACTGCCTCCACGTTTTGCATGCAAACCAAAATAATATTTTCCATATGCGATTGGTGATGTCCACGACCACCAACTTTTGCCCTTCGAGGGTGGGCGAAAATACTTCTTCTCAGCGCTGGTTGGTGTAAAGAAACCATCATCTCTGTCATCGATGATAATCGATCCAGCATCTTCTAATGATGATACAACATAGGATGTGTCAATTGGCGATTTTCGTGAAATTCGGGAAGCAATAGTAATTTGCTTTTGAATACTGCCGCGATTTCTGGAAAAATAAGGAATTACAGAAATTCTTTGTGGCTCATCAGGGACAATAAATTTCAACTCCTTCTCCTGGAAGCTTCCAAGCTGGATGTTGCGTCGGATTTTGTCATTTTTCGTGTAGCAAACCAAACGAACAAATCCGTCTCCTCGTTCGCCGTTTTGTACTCTGGTTGTCACCTGGTAGGATATTTTCATTTGTCCGGAATCAATTTTTTCAGCATCAGCTCGGGTTATGCGGTAACCTGGTAAGGATGTTTGCTCAAACCACTGATCGAAAAATCCTTTAATATCCTGGTTACTGGTTTCCTGCAAAATATCTATAAAATCTTCCCGCGTAACAGGTTGATAGCGGTATTGTTCTACTAGTTTTTGTAAAGCTTGATAATAAATATCCTCGTCTGTTTTAGCTTGTAGCATTTGCAAAACCGGTGGAGCTTTAAAATCAACTGCTGCTCGAAATAGCTTGCCGTCAATTTCAGGTGAAAATTGCGAAAGTGGCTTTTGCAATAACGCCGTAATTAACGAATCGATTTCGAGATCATATTTCCTTTTGATCGCCCTTTCACCATCAAAATTGCGCATGCGATCATTTGCACTAAGAGATAAGAAATACCTATCAGGATAAAATGCATCATTGATTCGGCGATCTGCTTCCTCGTACAATTGCAGATCAAGGGCTCTGGCAAGTATCGGGTCCTTAATGTCTATGCCGAAATGTAAGTAGTTTTTCATAGGAGAGCGAATGCTTCCCTCCGTACGCCACGAGCTCTGGGGAATAAATGTTTCTAAAACCAAATCAATAAATACGTCTCTCTTTACCTTGGTTGGTGAATCGTCTTGCCCATCTTTCCTGGCTCTTTTTGTTTTTCTTTTAATCTCTACACCAATTCTTTTACTTGCCAAGTTTACTTCACTTAGCATGATGATACCAGGTTGAATTAGAATATTGTTGAGACCGAAGCGATTAATATATACTTGTAGATGCAAAGGTACTTCGACAATAGCCAATCGAGGATAGGGATAGGGAATACCTGAAACTTCCTCAAAAATTTCCAACATTCGTTCAATAGCATCCAAGCAAGTATCAGCAACATCCTCGAATTCCTCAAAATCCAGCAGGTGATTTTTATAATAATAAAACTCTAATTTGGTTTGCTGGAATTGGTGAGATAAAACCTGGTAATTTCCAATATGAAGTGAATAACCAGGTAACGGATCTTCCACCAGAAAAGTAGTTTGTCTTTTCCCGTGATTTGTAGTATCAACCGCAATGATACCCTGGGAAATAGTTCTTAGATGTGGATCGGTTTCAACCCTGATTATAGCTGTTGCAAAATTTTTGTCTTTAGGTGCATCAAATGGATACCCGGCAGCAGCTCCGGGTGTAGGGTACCATCCGCTTTCTGCCGGAAGAACTGCGAATTTCTCATCAACCCAGGCAGAAATATTGGGCTGTCTCCAGGGGCCATTACTTTTATCGAGGATGCCTTTTTCATTTTGAATTCGATCCAGCATAAATTGATCGCCATCAACATTACCAGAATATTGCACCTCGATTGTATCCGTTTGGCTTGAGAGTAATGGTTTGTTTTGTAAATCGAGTTCAAGTAGTTGGTGTTTCTGTATAAAATTGATTTCTTCCCCGTCGTGCCAATTCACTTTGCTTACTTTTAAATTTCCATTTAAAGCAAAGACTAACCGCCGCAATAATTTATAATTTGGATTCGTGATGACCATTTTTAAGTTAACTTGCAGAGGTGTCGTTTTATCGCCATGGATTATATCAAAATCATAATGCCTGACTTTACAGGTTGGTTCAGATATCCATTGGCTTTGATATTCATAATCTGCTAATCGTTTTTCTTCTATGGCCTGGTGTTGGTTTACGATTTTATTTCCGACACTAAAGGCCAATAAAGAAAACAATACTGATGACGCGAGAGTTAGTCGAAAAGAAAAATTGGATTGCCTTAGTCTTGGATAAAGGAGAATGGTAAAAGCCAGCAGTACGATTGTGATTGTGATGAAAAATAATCGTTGCCACAATATAGGTTCAAGGTTGCCAAAGCCAATTAAATCACTGTAAAAAATTTGTGCTAAAAAACAACCATAATCAAACATCCCATAAAATTTATCCTGGAAATAAAAAAGAATGCCGGCAACATAACCTAGTGACAGTAACATTGCCACAGCAGGAATCCGAACCAGACTAACAAGGAAGAAAACAAGGGCGACCATAAAAAGGATTGAAGGAAAGGTCACCACCAGGAAATACGTAATGAAAGGCAATATATTAAAACTGGCTCCAAGAGCAAAATACTTAATAGTCCGAGCAACAATTGCTAAAAAGATTAAAAATAAGTTGAGATAAAGAATTGAAGAGACAACGCCAAAATATTTTCCCAGAACCCAATTTGCAGTGGTCATAGGTTTGGAAAACATAACTTCATCTAATCGCCATTTTTCTTCCAACTTTCTAAAATCGACCGCGACGAAGACAATCAAAATGATTTGTATAAAACTAAAGAAAAACAGGGCCAAATAGGAATCTGTTCCGTCGAGAAGAAATTCGCCTGGGGGATTATTATCCAAAAATGTTACCAGGGTAACCATCACTAGAAAAAAGATCATGAAAATAATGCCGAGGCCACCTAATACCCAGAACTTGGCGGTTCTGTATAGCATCAATCGTTCATTTGCTGCTATGGTAAGAATATATCTTAATGAATTCAAAAAGTAAAATTTCCTTTTTTAATCAATGAGTCTACTCTAAAAACCGATTCAATCGCTTTTCTAAAAAAAAATGATACATAAAAACAAATACTTATGAGAGCGATGGAATCGGTATCCCACCTTTTTAGAATGAACTCATCGATGAAACCACAAAAACCGACTTTCTTTTGAGTATAGTTTAATATATTATCAATCTTTATATTCTTCCATCATGTAAAATCGTGAATTTTCCAGAAAGTCGGTTTTTTGATTTACGCTTGATCTTCTCCATTGCTCTCTTCATCCTCGACATATTCACCGATCACAAATTCCATGAAATACATATAAGCATCCTCAAGATTGGGTGGCAGTTCTTCCATATTAAATCCGTTCGATGGATCACCCACGACACGAAGAAGAAGCTGGTTCTTAACGGGTATGGTAGAAATTACATGCATTTGTGAAGAAATAACTCCAAAATCTTCTTCATTACAAGTGACTTGCCAAACCTTACCCACTGCTTTATTGATTAATTCTTCAGGCCGACCGTTAAACACAACTTTACCAAGAGAAAGCAATGCAATATCTTCACAGGTGCTGGATATATCTCCAACGATGTGCGTACTGAGAATAATGATTTTATCGCTGCTAATCTCGGCAAGCAAATTGCGAAAACGAATTCTTTCCTCAGGATCCAAACCGGTAGTGGGCTCATCGACGATGAGTAACTGCGGATTCCCAACCAATGCCTGTGCTATACCTAAACGTCGTAACATTCCACCTGAGTATGTTTTAACTTTTCGATCACGAACGTCGCTCAATGCAACTTGAGCAAGTGTCTTTTGCACCCAGTTTTTAGTTTCTTTAGATGAAATGCAACTCAACTTTGCAATGTAGGTTAAAAATTCCATTCCGGTCATTTGTGGATAAGCGCCAAAAAATTGCGGCAGGTAGCCAAGTTTGGCACGGATTTCACGCCGATGAGTCAGCACGTTGTCACCATTAATTGAGACATCTCCTGAAGAAGGCTTTTCAAGTGTTGCCAGGATTTTCATTAAGGTACTTTTTCCAGCACCGTTGGGACCCAATAAACCAAACATGCCGGTGGAGATATCCAGATTTACATTTTGTAGTGCAAATACACCGCCTGGATATTCTTTATTTAAGTTTCGAATTTTTATATGCATGGATTGTTTACTGGTATGTTCTATCTATGTTACATGATCTATAACATTTTTTCGGGAATTGAATTTATTTTTAATCATTTTGTAACAATTCAGCCACAAAGACGCAAAGGCTCCAAGTTCATAATATTAATTTTTTATGCATGTTTTAAGCTGCATCTACATTTTTTCTGCTATTAATTCTTCTTTATTACTTGGAATATATTCGCTCATAGTTTTATTCTTTGAGTTTTAGAGACTTCGAGGCTGAATAGTTACATCATTTCAATCAATGGACAAGCGTTTGGTTAAAAAAGTTGCAACAGCTTAATAATTAAAGTAGATAGATTACAAATTTTCATTCCAGAATTCCAACATCTTAGTGAATAAGTGTATACGGGCCGGACGATCAGAGATTCCATGCTTTCGCATGGGATAGAACATCATATCAAACTGAATATTTGACTGGATGAGTTCTTCGATAAACCGCCAGGAATTCTGTGGATGAACGTTATCGTCGTATGTGCCATGGACTAGTAATAGCCGGCCATGTAGGTTCTTCGCACTTTTGACGAAGGAGGTTTTGGCATAGCCATCCGGATTATCTTGTGGTCTTTTCATGGCAAACTCCGTCCATTTGGTATCATAATATTTCCAATCTGTCACCGGAGCTACCGAAATTCCAGCTTTGAATTCAGAAGAGTTTGTCATTGCATTCAACGTGAAACTACCACCACCGCTCCATCCCCAAATTCCGAATCGCTCTGCATCCACATAAGGCTGTGATTTTAACCATTTCACGCCATCAATAATATCCTTTAGCTCAATCGGTCCTGACATCATTTTAAGCACACGATTTTCAAGTTTTTTGCTGATTGCCGTTGACGCAGGATGATCAAAACGCACTACCAAATAGCCTTTACGCAACAGGATCTGGTCGAAATATCTAGCTGTGTTCCAGGAATTGAACACCGTAGGCGCCGAAGGCCCTGCATAGATATGGAAAATGATTGGATATTTTTGATTCGGATCAAAGTTATTTGGTTTTAATATTTCTGCCGGCATTTGAAATCCATCGGCAGTTGGGATCGTAAATAACTCCGGATATTGAAATTCCAGAGATTCGACTAATTCTTTTCGAGGTTCCGCCAGAGCTAGTTTTAATGAACCATTATTTTTGTAAAGAGACAATGATGGAGGAGAATGAATATCGGAAAAAGAGTCGAAATAATATTCAGCGTTTGGGCTAAAATGAATTCTGTGTGTTCCGTCTGCTTTGGATAAACGTTCCAGTTTTTTACCATTTAGCTTGATGCGATAAAGATGACGTTCGATCGAGGATTTTTTCAGAGCGGTAAAATAAACCCACCCTCTTTTTTCATCGATAGCTACAACCGACTGCCGCAGCCAAAAGACACCTCCCGAAGAGCGCAAAGCCCATTCTCCTTTGGTAATTTGATTAATCAATTCACCGTCCATTGAAAATCGGTAAAGATGTGCATAGCCATCGCGTTCAGACTGCCAAATGAAACTTTTGCCATCGTCCATAAAATAAAAATCGTCATTGATATTAACCCAACCTTCATCCTTTTCTGTCATGATATGTTTTATTTTTCCATTTGCGCGATCGACAAAATACAAGTCAAGTTCAGTTTGAGCACGATTCATGGTTTGGACGGCTAACCGTTTGTGGTCGGGTAGCCACTCCACTCGAGCAACATATTCGAAATTCTTTCCATCTAAATTCGCCCAGGTTGTTTTTCCCTTACCTATTTCAGCAATTCCAACTCGAACGATTGGATTTTCCGTGCCGGCTTTGGGGTAACGTTGTTTAATCACCCTGGGAACAGCAGGCTCATAATGGACATAATGCATGACAGACACATTTGATTCATCGGATTGCAAGTAAGCGATGGCTTTGGAGTCTCCAGACCACCAATAACCAATATCGCGACGACCAAAAATCTCCTCCCAGTAAACCCAGGAGAGGGTTCCATTCAATAATGTCTCGGATCCGTCTGAGGTTAAACGTTGTTCTGTCCTATTTTTGATATCATAAACATAGAGATCATTGCTCCGGACAAAAGAGAGCAATTTGCCGTTGGGTGAAAAATTTACAGAACTTTCAGATTGGTCAGTTTTCGTTACTTGTTTAAATTGCGAGTCTTGAAGATTTAGTAGAAAAATATCTCCATCAAATAAATAAACCGCACTTTTCCCATTTTGATCAAAAGAAAGTGGCCAGCTTAATGAATTGGCAGGATTCTCCTCGCGAAAAGAATTCAAACTGGCCAATGCTTTTTTTAGGTTAACGGCGGGTGAACGTTTACCAGATTTAGGATTTAAGATCTCAAAAGTTCGTTTCTCACTTGGTTTTCTTAAGTCTTGAATAATTGCTGTATTATTTTTTAACCATAAAAATCTTGGGATAGTAGTAATTTCTCTACTTTCGTCGCTGTAAATCCACTCTACCGTAATCTCTTGTTTTGTTTGGGTATGAGCCGTTGGTAAAAGAACAGAAGTGATTATGAAACAGAATAAGAATTTATTACGCATCACAACTCCTTATAAATATTTACAAGATGAGTTAATCGCTCTGATAATTATTCGATTTATTATTTTCATTCCAAGTTGTCTCTTGATCTAACCGCCTTAAAGAAAGCGTGCAATTTGCTTTCATCCAGTTTGCCATTCGTCCGAACGCCGGAACAAAGGTCAACGCCATATGGGTTGACTTGATGAATGGCTTCTTTCACATTGCCAGGATTGAGCCCACCAGCGAGAAAAACAGGTACCCGAACAGAATCGCAAATTTGACGACTAATTTGCCAATCATGGGTTCGTCCGGTTCCCCCCAACTCCTTCACTGGAACGGATTGATTACCCGAATCGAGTAAAATGGCGTCGACATGAGGTGCAATCTCTTTGGCCTCTGAGAGTGTCACTTCTCCTGTGACATGAATGACTTGAACGATCATAACGCCCAGGCATTGCAGAACGAAGTTCACGGTGTGAGCCTGCGATTAAGCGGTCACAGAGTTGAATCGTGTTTACACCGCATCGTTTTTGTTGATGGATGATGGCATCAATTTCTTGTTTACTGGTTAACAGGAAAGAACTTACCCCGGGTGGAATTGTCGAAGCGATTTCGGCGATGAGTTCTTCTGAAATGACCCCCGGTCCGCTTGGCATTTCTGAGACTAATCCAAGCGCCGAGGCGCCATATCGAATAACAAGTTTCGCTTCTTCAACACTACTGATACAGCAGATTTTAACTCTCGTAAAATGCATTTATTTTCGTTATACTAAAATTGTTTTTTCCATTTACATGATCTTATTTATAATAAAATATAAAGAACTTTGCAATACAAAGTTAAAAAAAGAATGTTGAACCTAAATCACAAACAATTTTTCAAAAAAAGTATTCATCATTTATTCAATAAAACTATTCGATGTTTTTCAGTTGATTAATTTAAGGTTAACAATAATAAATGTGAACGTCCGAACAATCAACCGCAAGTATTTTGGAAAAAAGTTGTCTTATGGTAAAATAAATCGACTTCGATAGATTGATAATGAATGAAAAAGAGATCATTGCTGAGATAAAAAAGTACAGCTCCCAGGCCTTCAAGGAATTGGTAGAATCCTTTAAAGATTCCGTAGTCAATACTTGTTATGGTTTCTTGCGTAATAAGGAAGATGAGGAGGATATCGCTCAGGATGTTTTTATCGAAGTATAACTCAATTCAATCCTTCCGCGGAGATGCACAGTTATCAATCTGGCTATACAGAATTTCAGTAAACAAATCCCTCAATTATTTAAAGAAAAAGCAACGGTTGAAATGGGTAAGCAGTTTTTTTGACACCACTGGAGTTGAAAAGCAGTTGG
>JADFJB010000071.1 GCA_022566355.1 candidate division KSB1 bacterium | reverse complement strand
GGAATAAGTCTCAATAGACTTAAACCCAGCCAAATCTTTAATGTCTTGGGCAACATCAGGGTGTGTTAATCCCCAAAATGCAGGCAGGATAGGAGTCGTACCTGTATTCAAGTCGCCCGTTGACATTGGCATAAACGGCAATGTGTTATTACGCTCAAGCGTGTTAACAACACTGTTGATTGAGGCAAGAGTAATCTTGCTTACAACAGCTCCCGTTGATGCCGCCCCAGCAGCAAAGACTTTAGTAAGGTTGTCTTCAGCCACATTACGCTGTAGTTGGTTCAAAGACCGACCGGCAGCAATAGCCAAAGAACGAACGATAGAATCAACCTGACCGGCAGGATTGAAGTGTTCAACCTCCTCAGTCAGAGCGATTACCTGCCCGAATTTTTGGACAGCAGCAGTTACATCTGTTTGTGCAGTTGCAACAGCTGCACGGCCTCCGAAGAAAGCCTCGTTACCCGTTTGTTCGCTGAGAGGCGTGGTTGAGGGTGATAGAGCATCGGTTCTGCGCCACTTAGCCGTAGCAGAGCCACCTTGTTTGTCCAAAGCCGTAGGCATTGTGCCTGTAAAGTATGGAGCAAGCGGTGTAGCTTGACGCAAAAAGGTCTGCTCAAAGATCGCATTAACAGGAAGTTGGACTTCCGTATTAGTAGCAGATAGAGTCATAAGATCTCTCCTTTATGTTATAATCCCTCTCTTTTAAATTGTTTTTTCTTAAAGGCTTCGAATTCCAGATCACTCATTTTACTGAGATCAATAGAACTAGAATTAGGGATTGTTGATTTTGCATTCAAAACTGAAGATGCAATAGCTTCCCTGGTTTCAGTCGCGTCTTTACTCACAAGACTTTCAACAAAATTTTGCAGTTCTGTACGAAGTTTAGTTTCAATAGCACTCCATTGCTCGGGCTTCTGGTCTTTAGCCAGATACGCTCTTTCCAATCGTGGATCATTCCTGGATTTAACATCAAGAAATGCCTTAATGTGATCATCAGGAATACTAAGATCGCCCTTAATAGACTTCACAGTTTGATTTAATTCTGTTTTGGCCATATTACGGGCTTCTCTTTCACGATCTTCAACAAGCATCCTTTTAATAGAACTTATTTCAGCTAATTCTTTTCTTAGGTCTGTTGTTGACGTTACTGTTTCCGGTTCTTCTTTTTTCTCTTCAGCTTCACCAGTTTTGGAATACTCTGCTAATAGAGATTCCAGATCCTGTGCGTTCGCGTCCTCGGATACAGGCTCGGCCTGTTCGTCGGGCTGCTCAACCACAGCTTGCTCTTCGTTTGTCATTGGGTATCCTCCGTTTCACCAATAAAAAAATTCAGGATAGTGTTACCCTGAAATATCCTTCCCGAATTAAAAATCCAGTTAGAAACCTGTTTATCATTATCCTCCTCGTTGGAGGCCCTGTAGAATGGCGGGGAGGGCGTTAAAAGCTTCAGGTCCTCCAGCAGCTCCGGGAATCTCGGGTCCGCCCTGAGTTCCTTCAGGAATGAATGCGTCGACATCACTTATACCCCCTTGTTTTAATAAATCTCTTACTATTGCGTCATAATTAAGCGGCTGACCTCCCTGTTGAACAGATAACTGGTTTATCTGAATAGCAGTGGAGATAGCCTGGAATCTCTGTTGTACTCGTGAGGCATCCTCTGCCGGCCCGGAAGCACCAAATACTTCCATAAATACTTTTTCAGGAAGTTGCTTTTTGGAAACATTCACAAAGCCACCATATTTTTCTATATATATATTTTCAGTACGTGTCCCTATTGCATCTCTTGACATTTCATAAAACATATGCAACCAGCGTGTCATTGGTCCGTGTATTAATGATCTTACGTAATCAACCGTCCTCACCTGACCCCTTACAATTTCCTGGTCTTTCGCAAATGCTGTCGTGTGGGAAACTGTTTGCGCCCCCAAACGTGGAGCGTTTATTCCTGTAACATCCGAATATTGCGCCAACAACGCCAGGTAACCGGATTGCAAAGCTGCAACATCACCAATTATTAAGAATCCTGATAACAACCCGATGATCAGAGATTTATTGTAATTTATCATGACTCCTCTTATTAAAAAATCAATGAATATTCCTACTCCGGCTTCTTACCAAATTCATTCTGCCTTATGACAAAACCTCTTAATACGTGGAGAGAGAAACACGCCAATCCAAACCAATGGAATGAGCAGATTCCAAATCAATAGAAAGAGATTTTCTCTCGAAGACCAATTGTCAATATAAATGTCGCCCCTTTTGATGTGCTGAAAAATAAAGAAAACAATGACCACGGCTAACAAAAATATAAGAATGATACGCGATTTATCGTCTTTTGTATAAATCAAATAACCCACCCAATAGAGACTAAATAAATAGCCCATACTAGTCGATCCTGTCAAATAAATGAATATGGTTTCAGTTAATTCGTTCGCTGCGATCCAGTAAAGACCATTTGCAATCAAGCTAACAAGCGTGATAAATACGGCATAGACCCTGATTTCTATAGGCGCTACAGAAAAATGGGATCTAAACCGGGACCAGGAAAATGGCGATGACTCTTTAATACTATTCATATGGATTTTCTTCGTTTTCGCCTGACAATTTAATTATTGTAGACGTTAAAACCAAAAGAATCAATTCTTCCAAACACCTAAGCTGCGTCGCATCAAAACCAGCTGGCCCAAATGATAGGCATTGTGATCGGCCGTAAGTAAGATTTCTCGCAGGATTGTCTGGCCACTGCCATGGGGAATCGGCGTAAAAAGATCAGTCGACTCATCCTTGACAAGATTAATCAATTGCTGTAAATCTTCACGGAAAGCTTCTAGACTTTTGTTCCAGTCATTCTCGTTTGCCGTGAACTCCTTCCCTGGCCAATAACCTTCAGGAAATTTAAGCGGAATGTAGTTTGGATTTCTGGAAAACTCCAGGATGTCCCATTGCGCCAGGCGCATATGTTCCACAACCTGGTAGGGCGTGTAAGGGATGTTGGGTATTCGGGTGTTAATTTCATCAATTGGAAAATTGGCTATGGTTGTCTCAAAATCCACGTGAGCATCTTTGCTTTTTAATAGATCAACCAGGTGATTTCGTAAGTCTTCATTGCTCATTGTTAATCTTTCTAATATTTATTTATTTTTCTACTTATACTTATACTTATACTTATGGGTAATATTTTTTCTCGGAGAATGTTGAACAATACTAATTCTTCATTGGAGATTCAACAATATACTCTAATATAGAAGAAGGTAATTAAGAGTAAATATTGCTATTGACTTTCCAAATGAAAGGAAGGCTGCTGATTGAACCCTTACATCCACAATGTGCACTTCAACAGTAGCCGGGCAGGAATATTGCGGCGCATGAATTTCAATTACCGTGCCTGGCTGTGCTCCTTTTACACCCGATAAACGCGTGAGAATCCCGAGAACCGATATTACGGCATTGCCCGCTGCCCAAGCTTTCCAGGGCCAGGTAGGCCACTTCGTTCATTTTGTTACTGCCTTCGTCAAGTATTCCGACCAGAACAATACGGCCTTGTGGCAGGTTGTTTATGTAATCTGCAATATTAACTTCCTCATCATTTACCAACCAGGATAAACGGAGCCCAACTTGATGGATCGGCGTAATCCCAAGCAGAGCGGGATTGATTTCCAATCAAACGGAGTTTTGCTTCCCTGAGCGCTTGCGCCTTTGGTTTGCCTTTCAGCATCTCCTCATAAAATGCCAGCATTAAGTCACAAGTAGCCCTGTCATCTGCCTTCCACAGTGAAACCAACAGATTCTTCGCTCCGGCATATAAAAAGCCACGACTGAGACTCATTAATCCTTCTCCTTTGATAGTCTTGCCGATCCCGCTCTCGCAGGCGCTTAAGGTCACCAGGTCTGCATTCAATTCCAGGTTATACACTTCTCCTAGAAAAAGCACATCATCCTCAGTTGAGGTGGTGTCCTGTGCCAACAGCAGCCCGGATAGCTCGGGGGTCGTTTCATTGGCAAAACCATGGGTGGCAAAATGAACATAGCGATATTCCTTCAAATCAGTGTTTTTCAGATTCTCTTCGCTTGCCTGATTTTCAAGATAGACTCGGGACTTATCACCAAACAACCAGTCATACAGCCGGTCTATGATACCATAGCTCTGGCGAAACAACTGTTGTATACCCAGAACTTCATCCCGAGAAGCAGGTAGATGGGTACGAGCAGTTCGGGTTGAATCAAGATCATGATTTGCTTGTAGCAAATCTGCTGCTCGTGAACCGCTACTGATTCCGTTCGGAAAAACCGGGGCAAATGCCAGGTAATCCCTGGGAGGATCAGGCTGGCTTCGATTCAGCAGATCCAACAATAGATTGGCTGAATAGGCATAACTTACCTGGTATTCTCTCAATAAATAAGGCAGGCTGGTATAATCTATGCTCTTTACATCGGCTCCATCCTCAGTAAGCAAGGCCTCAAACGGGACATTGGCAACAACATGATCTGGAATGATTATCAAGCTCCTGGTTGTAAGATGGCCTACTACAGGCTGGATGAGAAACTGGTACAACCTGTATGCACTCTTCGCATAAAGCTCATAATCGTGTTTTGTTATGCCAGTGCGTAACTGCTTAATCAACGTTTCAAATAGGCTGTCCTTTGCAACCGTTGTGACTTCAAAGTGATGTTTAGCAACGGTAAAAATAGTGATGGATTTTTCGCCTGTGAAATATTCCACTACAGTTGTTTGGGAATCCAATACTTCTTGCAGTTCAGGTATCGACACGGATTGGGTCTGGTATTTCAATTCATAATATTTCGGGTAGGTCGTCTCCAATTCTTCAATTAACGATTCGTACTCTGTCTTTAATGAAAAATACCTACCTTCGAAATCCTGGATTTTGGCTTCATCCTGGCCTTCTTTTTTCTGGCGCTCTTTCTCAATTTGTGTGTCGTAGAAAGCCAGGTCGATTTTTAGTTGTTTTTCTTTTTCCAATAGGGTGTTCGGTATACCGGCGAAGGATTTGGCCTGAGTTTCCTGCAGAGCATGGCTCAACACACTGGCTTTACCTTTTTCAGCGAAAAAGAAAGCGCTTTCTTTATAAGACTTTTTTCCTGTAATTTGGTTCAGTTTTATGGCGCTGCCAATGGCTTGGTCATAGATTTCTACAACGTTTTCGCCTAATAGCAACTTAGAGCCTTCGGCCTTGTAGCCCGTTCGTATCTTATCGATAAGATCTGCCGCTAGCTGGTAGGTTGAGAAAGCCGTCTCCAGATCTTTTTTCCCGGTCTTGCCAGACATACGAGTTAAAATTTCTGCTTTTAATTTTAATGCGTTGAGTAAACCGATTTCAGAACTTAGGTTTTCTAAAGGTGGATTGCGGTATATGGACTGATCAGTAAATCCGGGGGCCAGTGAAATGAGTGACTTTTGGCAATACCTTAATGCGTTGCTAAAATCATCCTTCTGAAAATAAACCTCGGCCAGTCCTAAATAATCGTTTGCAACTTTTGGATGGTGGGCGCCTAGAGCTTTAAGATATACTGCCAAAGCTTTTCGGAAATATTTTAACGCTTGATCGAAAATGCCTTTCAATCGATAATCTTCACCTATGTTAATATAGGCTGTGCCAACATCAGGGTGTTCTTCACCCAGTATAAGACGATTTATTAATAAAAATTTATTGTGGTATTCCAGCGCTCGATCATATTCGCCTTTATTATAGTAAATAGTTCCGATATTACTGTAGCCACTGGCAACTAAGGGATGTTCATTACCGTATAATCGAAGAACAATTGATAAGTTTTTTTTGAAATATTCTAAGGCTTTATCATAATTCCCTTTACTTTGGTAAGCTGTTCCAATGCTATTATAGCTGTTAGCAACCTCATCATGCTCCTCATCCAATAATCGAAGTCTGATCGATAGCGCTTTTGTATAGTATTCCAACGCCCGATCAAAATCACCCTTATGCCTATAAACGCTCCCAATGTTATTATAGTTGTTAGCAACCCAACGATCTTCCTCACCCCGTAATTGAAGGTTTATCAACAAGGACTTTTCGTTGTATTCAAGCGCACGATCATAATCACCTTTATCACGATAAAGAGCTCCTATATTATGGTAGCTACCGGCAACCTGAGAATGCTCTTCACCGAATAATCGAAGCCTGATCGATAATGACTTTTGAAGATTTTCTATTGCCCAATTATAATTGCCATTTTGTAGGTGAACTGCTCCAATAATATTAAAACTCATTGCAATAACATTATGATCCCCTTCAAATTTTTCCAATCCTTCTAACCCTTGCTTTAAATTATTCAGGGCAAGTCGATACTTTCCTTGTTTTCGAAAATTATTCCCTATACGATTAAAGCACTGTAGATTTTTTATCCAAATTGTATTTATATCAAACTGGTCACTCATCTCCTTGTAAATCACCCTGGCTTTTTCAAATAAAGCATTGGAACTGTCATATTGGGCTGCATTGCTTAGTTCTATCGCTTTGTTGAAATAAGCAACAGCCTGGGTAGTATCCTGTATTGTATAGGTTGTGTTCTTGAGTTTATCTTGAACTGGGTTTTGCGCAAATAGTAATTCTACAGAAAAAAACATAACAAAAACTGCAGTGATTAGTATTTTGTGCTTCATAATTGTCTCCCTTACAGTTATAGTTTTTCACCTGTTAAAAAATTTAGCTTTGTAGCTCATCACTTATTGGATTGATTATAGTAATGAGTAAGTTACAAATTATCCCATTATCATCCATCACAGCAATTCCCTAGTTTTTCCTCCTGAGAATCGTTTACTTATTCTTTAGTTCTCTCAACTTTTTTAGTAACTTTATGGCTCCTTCTATATTTCTACCATCATTTTCAACGAGAAATACTAGAAACCTTTCAGCGTTCGTGTAATTCTCATTCATATTATTTATTGAATACCGGAGGGTTTCTACAATTCCTAGTCGCCAGAAAATATCTCGCTGCAGTATAACACGGTTGGTAACCGTTAGACGCGCAAGCTCGAGATATCTGAATGAACTATCCAGATAAGCCGAATGATATCTTGTGAAGAGGCTAAACGTTGATTGTTGAGCTTGTTTCAGATAAGTTAGACCCAAGTAATAAGCAAAAATGACTGTTTCATTTTCATTATCTTTTTTAATTTTTTGAAATTCATTACTAAATGAGTTGATTGCTTCGAAATACAGTCCCTTATTAAACAAATCTTTACCAGACTCCAAGGGAAAACCACTTTCACCTCGTAAAACTGGAAGCACGATGTCAAGACTTTCCTGAACGATGGGATAAGTGCCTGGTGTGACCATCTTGCTTATTAAAGGCAACGAAATAATTGTAAGAAACAGCATTACAATAGCTGCTGAAGCATATCGCATTATCGGTGATTTAAACCGATGCGAAATTAGAGTAATGTATTTTTTTTTGATAGGTTTGATAGTGATATGGCCTACCTGAGACTCATCCAAATTCTGATAAAGGTTTATATAGTTTTGTTGCAAGAAACTTATATATTCGGATAATTCAGGATTAGTTGAAATCTGGTGTTCTACATTTCTGATTTCGTCTACGGAAATACGGCTATCCTCAATACTTACATCCATTTCTTTAGCAGCAAGATAGATTGCATATCGAGCGAGTAAGTCATTAGTTGGCTTTTTATCGCTCATTTATTTCTCATAAAATCGGGTAAATGGAATTGTTGATCGAGATAAATTCATCCGCTTAGCTTAGCTTTCAAAAATTCAAGGGTTCTTTTGAACCTCATCTTTGCTGAGCCTATTGAAATGGACAATTCACTGGAAATGTCCTCGTAGTTTTTCCCTTGTAATTTCAGTTCGAATAAACGCTTGTCTTTCTGTTCAGGAATCTTATTAATGGCTTCCTCAACAGCAAGTTTATTGAACAGCTCGCTATCATCAACTTCCTCTTTCTTGTAGAATATCCTTGAATCAGACAAATGAACATCCTCTCGAATTAGGATCTTTTTCCATTTAGCATGATTGCGAAAGTAATCATTCAAGGTATATAAAGTCATCTTGGCAACAAAATTCCTGATTTTAACAGGTTCTTTAATATCTTGAATGCCCTTAATTAAACGCAAATATGTTTCCTGAGACAAATCATTGACAAGTTCAAGGTCCGAGATCTTTTGACGAAGAATGATTTTTATTTCGCTTTCCAGAATTCGACAAACTGCCTCAAGCGCTTTTCTATTGCCAGATTTAGCGTCTTCTACAAGTTTGGATAACTCTGTAATATTCATAGGATTTACATTCTGTACAAATATCAAATATTAGGGTATTCTTAACGTATCGATTTTTAAAAGATAACCGAAAATCTCGACATTAGCAATTTTACTATCTTTTTATTTAAAACGAAGTTGAAAGTAGATTGTGACTTTTTATTACCAGAACCCAAACTTCTATCAGAAAATAAACTTTCCAAACCACTTCGAAATCCTTGAAATCTCTTTACAATATTTGCACCTTTTGACTAATTTACCTTCAATTAAAGATAAGAAATGCTATGGAAAGCTCAAACTCAATCGTTCCAAATCATAACATTTACAAAATTGGCTATTGCCTTATCCCCTGCTTTTGCGCAGAGGGATTCAAAAATCATCCAGAAGAAGTCCTGGTTGTTGCACTGATTGTCTAATATCGTACAATTCGACACAGTAAAGTATGCAACGCAATCGCACAAAAGTCTTTATCGCCAGATAATAATGGAATAACAACAGCAGTAAGATTTGAGGTGTGGAGCAACCTTCTTTGCCGGGAATTAACTTTGAATTTTAGAAATGAATCACCAATTATCTTTAAGGATTTATTATGACTGGTACACAATATGACATTGCAATTATCGGCGCCGGAATCGTAGGATTGGCTACCGCTATGAAATTGGCGGATCGCGGCAAAAATTCCGTGCTTGTCCTGGAAGCGGAAGATAAAATTGCACAACACCAATCGGGCCACAACAGCGGAGTCATTCATTCCGGACTTTATTATCAACCAGGTTCTCTGCGTGCAATCAATTGTGTTGCGGGGCGTAAGAAACTATATGATTTTTGTGAACAGCATAACATTCCGTATGAACGATGCGGCAAACTCGTTATCGCAACAAACCAGGACGAATTGAATATATTAACGGAACTGCAAAAAAAAGGAATTGCAAATGGATTACATGGGATCAGGAAACTTGACAAAAATGAGCTGAAAGAGTTTGAACCTCATGCTGAAGGGATTGCAGCTCTGTTGATTCCCGATACCGGTATCGTTGATTTTCAAGAGGTAGCAAAAAAATATACAGCATTGTTTGAACAGTTCGGTGGAGAGATCCAAACAAATGCAAAACTTATTCAAGTCAAAGTTGAACCCCCTCAATTAAATCTTACGACAACCGCCGGTGATTTTGCATGCAAGTATTTGATCAATTGTGCCGGTCTCTATTCAGACAAAGTAGCACAAATTTGTGGTCAGGAACCCGACCTTAAAATAATTCCCTTTCGTGGGGAATATTTTAAACTAACTCAAGAAAGCGAATACCTCGTTAAAAACCTGGTCTACCCGGTTCCCGATATTCGATACCCGTTCTTGGGCGTCCATTTTACCAGGATGATAAATGGTGGTATTGAGTCCGGACCCAATGCAGTCCTTGCTTTAAAAAGAGAAGGCTACAGCCGATTCAGCTTTTCTCTATCAGATACTTTTGAAATATTAACTTACAAGGGCTTTCAGCGGATGGCCGGAAAATATTGGAAAACCGGACTAGCCGAGTTTAACCGTTCCTTTAGCAAACGAGCCTTTGTAAAAGCTTTACAAAAACTCATTCCTGAAATAACTTCAAAGGATATAGTTCGTGCAAGATCCGGTGTTCGCGCCATGGCAATTAGTCCAGATGGACATCTGATTGATGATTTCCAAATCATGGAGTCAGAGAGAATGATCCACGTTCTTAACGCCCCCTCTCCTGCTGCCACTGCTTCCATCAGTATTGGTGAAACGATTGCTGAAAAGGCATACAAGAATTTTGGATTGACTTCCAAAAATAAATAAGATTAAGACAAGTTTTCAAGGGTACTATTCAAACTCTATCTAACAAAAGTATGTGAAAACTTGAGCAAGACTGCCCTATTCTGACTGCGTGGCAAACGCGGTAAAAGGTCGTCATCAGGATTTAATGATGTGTTGATGTTCTCGTTATAAACCAGGTAAGGGTCACTGCCCTCGGAAGGATTATATCGCAAGCGGACATTCACGGCCAGTTCAGAGATTTCACTGTTAAATTGAATAAAAGAATTAATTGTCAATGCATGATTTATAGATGTCCGAATTCGCATCCTGGTTAGATGTGCCTTAAATAACTTTTGATCAACCTCTATTCGATTGTATTCGTAATCGAATGTAAACGCAAGATGTTCATCTATCGTCCACGAGGGTGAGAGAACAGCTCGATACTGGTTTCCACCAAAATATTCGCCGGCAGTTGCTCGCAAATTTACTCTGAAATCGTTACCAGTAGTCGAGCCAAAGCCAAGTTCAGCCAATTGAAAATTGTATAAACCAGGAATGATCTCAACATCACCAACACTAAAAGATTCCCGAATCAACTCACGGCGATGGCGAACTGAAGCACGAGCAGTAGCTCCTGATTTAAATAATCCATTCCAATTGAACTGGCTGTCGAACGTCTCTAATTCGCGGGTTGAAGTCGCATCCCACACGAAACTGGTTCTATTGGTAAGTGTATGATTTTGTAACTTATTTTTTGTCCCCGGAAACCAGGTATATTGCAGCCTGGTTCCAAACCGGTCTACGCCATTCCGGGTTAAAAATCCCAGCCCGGGATTAAATTAAGAGCCATAATGAGAAGCCGATGTACCGAAAGAAAATCCCCTGCGAATACGACGCTGCAAGGTAACGGAAGCATACCAGGTTTTCGAAAGATCAACATTATTCTCATAACTTTGACTAAAGTGAACTTTTAAGTATTGCTGACCTATTACTCGAATATCTCCATCCAATCCTATGGCGGTATTGTGATTTCCATCAGGTCCGGTTCGTGAAGTTAACAAACCACCGATAAAGGAACCTCGTTCAAAGACTTCACGCCTTAAACGAAAAACACCAAAGTTTTCCGTGCGGATTTCTGTATTATCAACAACTGCCTTATCGGCCTGCATTTCAATCAATCCCATTTCCCAACCACCTATTCTCCCAGTCAATCGAACACCGCCCAGAATGGGAACCTGTTGCCCATCAACAATACCAATTCGCCGACTCTGGAATAACCGTTGCCGTCCTCCAGGAAATCTGTAGGTAAACAAATCAGCACGCTCCTGAAAAAAATCACGCTTCTCCGGAAAGAAGAGTGAAAACCGAGTTGTGTTGATGCGTTGGTCGTCTACCTCGACCTGGGCAAAATCGGTATTTACTGTGAGGTCCAGGATGAGGTTACTGGTAATATTATACTTAACATCCAGCCCAATGTCTTTTTTCCAATCTTTATTCAGATCGTAAGCAGATTCATCCTCTCGCAAAGTGTTGGATTTGTTAAGACCACCAATGGCATATGGCTTAATGTATAATGGCGTTTGAGAGGAGATTTTCTCAAATTTAATATCCAGGGCCTGGCTGGGCTTCACTGCGCTGTTTTGCCATTTGTTTGGAATAGCAGGATAGACATTGTATTCGACATTGCGTGCCAGGTAGCGCCATAGGATCAATCCCATTTCCACATTCCCATCCTTGCTTTCAAATCGTAAACTTGAAAATGGGATACGAAGTTCTGCCGTCCAACCGTTTTCATTATGTAGTACAGATGCATCCCAAAAAGCATCCCATTCGGCGTTCCAACCACGGCCAAATCCCTCGCCATCATTAGCAACGGTTACATCAGTACGAACTCCTGCAGGAGTCACGATAAATCCGTAAGCTGTGCGATCGTCATTGTAAGTATCCAAAAGGATGCAGATTGCATCCTGGCCCGGAGAATAGGAATCCCTTTCCAAAGTACGTGCTAGGATTTCTGAAATATTTGACTCGTATACTTGCGCCGAAAGATAAATATACTCATTATCATAAACCAACCGCATGATCGTTTTTTGTGATGGTTCGGCACCTTCGTTTGGAGTTTGACGGTACCAGGATTCTATTGGAACAGCTTGCTGCCATACTGGCTCATCTAGTTTGCCATCAATTTTTATCATTTTTCCAGTTATGCGAAGAGGGGTAAGAGATTTGGTTCCTGCAAAAACAGGATTAAACGGAAATATTAAAAAAATGAATAGATATTTGAGCTTCCGAAAAAACCATCTCAATATATAAGTCCACATATTAATTGTATCGGTGTTCGTCATCTTCATTCAACCTGCAATTTTGGAAATAAAGACAACATCATAATTGACTTGATTTTTCTAAGTGGAATCTGATCCTACTATTAGCAAACCAAAAAGTGGTGTACTTGATTTTATATAACTCACATTAACATATCCAACTAAAATTCAATTTTATTATAAAAATAATTTCACTTGACAATTCAGAATTTGTATATTAATTTTGAATATAAACCCCTTCTTATTTCTATTAATGATCATAAACTCTTTCAGATGAGGGCCGAAAACGGCTAAGAAAAATGCAAGAGTCAACTAACCAACTTTCTACCAAACCTGTTAGATATCGAATAAATCTAATTTTACTAGTATTGCTTGTCATAGGCATTACCGTATGGTTTCAAAGGCACCTCAGGTTTTATTTTACAGAAAGTACAATGCTGGGCAGTACAATAACTCTTTGGGGATTCTGGAAATTAGTTCAGACCTGGGTTAAATGGGGTTTAGATCAAGCCGAAATATCTTTTTCCCGCAAGCTTCTAGGGCGTTCTTCTGCAACTGAATATCTTATCTTCGCATTGATCATTATTATTTTCTTATTCTTTTCCACCTCGTCAATTTACCTGGATTACAAAGGCGCTGAAGCTGGAGAATCCAGCTTTACTGTCGCAGTTACCGAAAATCAAAATCCATTTCTTGACACTATGCGGGTAACTTCTTTTGATCGTATTCAAGGAAAACCATTTTTCTTACGATTCCACCAACCTGAGCTGAAGTTTTCTATTTCTTATCCCAGGGGCTTTGAGTCGTTTAAAAGAAAGTTTAATCCATGGTCAAATATTTATTTACGCGTCCCCTTTGATTTCGAAAGAAAAGAGTTTCATGCTGTTTGTCTTGTGCCGAGTCCGCAAGATGGTTTCCTATTACAGCTTCCTAAAGAAGGCGGGAATCCTGATAAGACCTATTTTCTTAGGATAAAACATAAAGGTAAGACATATTCCATTCAAGATTTACGGCGGGGGTTGATTTATACAGGTATAGCAAAAGAGGATTTTCAAATCCTCAATGATTCACAAAACAGACAATTTATCATTCAAGAATTGAAGCACTATTTAATCGATATAAATGTGCCTGCGAACAGGCGTGAGGATTTTATTTCACAATTGATTTCTCATCCTTATTATTTGAACTCAGATGAATTTAGCGCCGGGGATTCTTTAACCGTTCAAATTGGTCAAGTTGATTCCCAAAATCTAATAATCAATAAACAATACATTGTTTCAACCGAGAACTCTATTTCCTTTTTGTTTATGGAGGTAAATAATGAATAAATCCCATGGATATCGAAAAAAGTTTTCAACAATTTGGGCTTTAATTTTCTTTAAAACAGTATTACTCGCAGGCATCTGTTACGGGCAAAATTTACCACCCATTATTAAAACAGAATTTGAATTAGCGGGTGAAGTATACCTGACAAACATGGAACCAAAAACCCGAAAAATGGTTTCCGACAGCATTGAAATGCATATGGCGATTTTGTGCGAAAACCCATTTGGATTTCTGCGGTGGACACCGGGATTTGATACAACAGGTACACTTCAATCTCATTCAGCTTTAAGAATAAAATTGACAGGCAAAGCCGGACAGGCAATTCAGATGAAATTTTCAGCAATTAACAACGGAAATGCGATTGAATTTTCAAACCTGCCTAAAATTCAATTATATGATGTTTGGGACGACCCGAAATCTCATGAACCGAAAACCCTGATTCGGGATATTAAAATTAAACTTGAATCTTTTATTGCAAGCGATGCATTTCAAATCAAGATTCATGAAGGGTTCTTAAAGGCAATTCCCATAATTAATACGATTCAATCTGATTCAGCTCGACAGAGTTTAATCGTGCCTATAAAATGGGAAGCTCTGAACGCAGGCCCAGAGTCCATCCTTTCTGTTGAGTTCTTTGCATTAAATGAAAATGTACGCTTTCCCGGAATAATTAAGATGCAGCTAGTTGGGCCGTGGAAGGGTATGATTATGTGTGCTGTGAATAAATTTATCTTCCTGCCGGTTAATAGTGACAAATGGGATGTTAAAATACCTGAAATATTAGAAGAGAATAATTTAATTGACCTAACTGTTTTTATGGAAAAGTATTTTAAAAATTTAAATCCTGGTACCATGGGAACAACCGTCATTGATCCTTAACTTTAAGGTATTATTATGATATTTATCACATCCATCAAGAAAACATCCATTATCCTTTATGGATTAATGCTTTTATACACTGTGCCCTCACATTCTTTTCAAGAATCAACGAATTTCGCAAGTACAGTGAGTAGTGGCAAAAAAGCTCTTATGGGCCAAAATTATGACATGGCTCTTGAGACATTCAACCAGGGACATCAGTCGGCAATTGAAATGAACGATATTAAATGGCAAGCCAGTTTCCTGTTTTATATGGCAGTTACAAAACAGCAGCAAGCAAAACATTTAATAGTAAAACAAGATCAAAAATCTATTCTTTTAGAAGCTGTAGATCTCTATAAAAAATTGCTGGATGTTCAACCGAATACCGGATCAGCTTTAAATAACCTTGCTCAAATATATAATCAGTTAGGCAAGATGGATGAAGCTGGTAAATCATATGAATTAGCTATTGAGTCAGATGATTCCAGAAAATCCTTCTATGCACATAATTATGCTGATTTTCTGCGGGAAAATGAGAAGAAGTCCAAAGCAATTCAATATTATCAAATAGCTGTTGAAGGGCAACCCGGGGACGTCAAAGCCCAAGAAGAGTTGGTAAAAGCATATATTTCTGCTAAATCACCTGAGATATTTCCACACTTGTGGCAAAGTATGAAAGATGGAAGGATTCTTCAAGCGCAGGAATTTGTGCTGGACGCTCTACTCTCTAATGGATGGAAGAAAGATGATAAAATAGAATTACTCACTATCTTAGCGGTTAGTCTTAGTAAACAGTTTTATGATCCGCAAAATTTCAAGGCTTCAGATACTGGAAAAATCCTGAAAACAATCTTTGGTGATCAAGCAATTAGTGCGGGGATTGAAGAGCTATTTGTGCTACATGATACTGCAAAACATGAGCCTTATGATTTTAATTGGTGGCAAAAGGGTAAAACATGGCAGGAAGCTCCCAGGGGAATCTGGCGTTTTGAAGCCTTTCGGATGTTAAGTAAATCGATAGGAAAATGGTATCAACAAAATAAAAATCCGAGATTGGCTAAAGATTATTATCTTTTGTCAGGTGTATTCAGATATGATGACTTAGATCCGGATGCTTTTCTACGCTGTGCAGATTTGTATATAGCAAACGACAATTTGGATGATCTGAAAAACATGATAGAAGAATATGGGTCTCTTTTATTTGAAGGAAAAGGGGCAGCTTACAGAGATTCTGATTTATTAAAAATTTACAAATACCATTCGGCTCTAGGTGTTATCTACACGAATCTAAAAATATGGGGCAATAGCCGCACTCCAGCATCTGCCATTTTCCAGCTAGAAAATGCCCGTTCTATAGCATCACGCTATAATCGCAGCATTGAAAATAAAAAAGAAGTTATTCAGATAGAACCTCGGCTTATCAACTATCTGGCTGATGGATATAACGCAACGAATCAGCCGAATAAAGCTTTTCAATTGAGATTGACTGCGGCCGATGAATATTTGAAAATGAAAAACAAGAAAAATGCCGAACAAGTGCTCAAAGACATTGAACCGCCTCCCGGCATTTTAGAAAAAGATATTAAACGGTATCAGAAATTAATAAAAACGATTCAAGTGAAACAATTGAATTTAAAGGAGATTAAGAACAATAGGCCATAAACCATTTCTTAATCTACCAAAGTGGAATTCATTATTTATTGTACCGTTAATGACACTAATTACATTTGCTTATCTGATTTTTTAATCCGGACCTGCGATATCTTCTAACCTGGGTAATTTGTCTTTCAAACGAATAAACAAAAATAGAAGAGAAAAGATGAGAAACCCGGTTAAATCCTCAACAAGTATTGTCCAGTGTTTCACATTTCCATCATTGCTTCGATACATCCTAATCACTTTTCTGATTACCTTAACTGAGCAGGCCTTACCCCAGGAAAAGTATGGAACGATTATCCGCAACGGCAGGGTATTAGATGGATCCGGCAATCCCTGGTTTCGAACGGACATAGGGATCAAGGGAGATCGAATAGCTGCATTGGGAAACCTGGACGATGCTCAGGCAGAACGTGAGATCGATGCTTCCGGATTATATGTAGCGCCGGGTTTCATCGATAGCCATTCCCACACTTCTGGAGGACTCACTTCCGAAGACCGCAGTCACGCCCAGCCGCTTCTTGCCCAGGGGATTACCACGGTTTTCATAAATCCTGATGGCGGTGGACCCGTAGATATTGAAAAGCAAAAAGGGGACCTTCTGAAACATGGACTCGGAATCAATGCGGCTCAACTGGTTCCGCACGGCTCGATCCGCCGCCAGGTTATGGGTATGGTTGATCGGCTACCTACTGAAACCGAGCTAGAGCAAATGAGAGACCTTGTACGAAAAGGGATGAAAGCCGGAGCGTTCGGACTATCCAGCGGCCCTTTTTATGCACCGGGAAGCTATTCGGATACCCGGGAATTAGTAGAACTGGCCAAGATTGCATCGGAGTACGGCGGCGTTTATACCAGTCATATCCGAGATGAATCTAATTATACTATCGGCGTTGTAGCGGCCGTGGATGAAGTAATTCAAATAGCCCGGGAAGCCAGCCTCCCGGGAATCGTGACTCATATTAAGGTATTGGGACCGCCGGTTTGGGGTTATTCCATGGCTGTAGTACGCCGTATTGACCGAGCTCGTAAGCAAGACTTGGAAATCTATGCGGATCAATACCCTTATATTGCATCTTCTACCGGGCTTGGCGCAGCGCTCCTGCCCCGCTGGGCACAGGCCGGCGGACGAGATTCGCTCATCGCCCGTTTCGAAAACCCGGCAACTATGGCCAAAATCATCACTGAAATGATGGAGAATTTAGCTCGGCGTGGTGGCGCCGATCGTATCTTATTCCGACGGTTTCAACCGGATCCTGCCATCGAAGGTCGAACACTGGCGGAAGTAGCAGACGATTGGCAAATGAATCCGGTCGAGGCATCCATCAAAATGTTTCGCAAAGGCGGACCATCCATCATTTCCTTTAATATGAATGAAGATGACGTAAAAACCTTCATGGTCCAATCCTGGACCATGACCTCTTCAGATGGCGCTTATCCTAAATGGGGCGAGGGCGTTCCCCATCCACGCGCTTTTGGCACTTTCCCGCGCAAGATCCATAAATATGTTTTGGAGGAAAATGTCCTTGAACTGCCTGCTGCGATCCGGAGTATGACGAGCTTGCCGGCCCAGGTATTCCGGCTTTGGAACCGGGGTGTAATACGGCAAGGCGCTTATGCAGACCTGGTCATTTTCGATCTCGATAAGCTTCGCGATCGTGCAACGTTCACCGAACCCTACCACCTTTCTGAAGGGATGGTTCATGTTTTTGTCAATGGCCAGGCTGCTATTTTGGATGGAGAATTTACGGATGTCATGTCTGGCCGGGTATTAAGCAGATAGAAATTATGTGAACCATTTATAAGATCTTATTAAAACATCGTTTTGGAAACACAAAATTTCTTTATGAGCAAAGAGATCATATTCATCTTTCTAAGCTACCTCCTTGGCTGTTTTTCGACCGGTTATTACCTGGTTCGTCTGTTAAATGCAGATGATATAAGGAACCACGGCAGCCATGCTACCGGGGCTACTAATGTAGGTAGAAAATATGGTAAAATTGGTTTTATTATTACTTTACTAGGCGACGCCGCTAAAGGAGCCATTGTTGTATGGGCAGCTTTCTATTTTGAACTTACTGAAATAGCGGTTATATTAGTAATACTGGCTGTTGTCGCAGGTCACAATTGGCCGATTCAACTAAAATTCTCCGGAGGAAAAGGAATTGCAACAGCTGCCGGAGCGATATTGGTTTTTAACTACCAGCTCCTTATTGTTTTACTAGTGCTTTTTGGTATCGTATATTTTATCTTCAGGAAATATACTTTGAGCGGTCTTATCATAATTGTTCTTACTCCTATTGTCTATCTCACTTTTGATCCAACACTCATCAATGAGTTGGGAATTACCGCACTGATTCTAATCATTTTAATTGCACACAGGAACAGCATACGTGATTTAGTTCGCTTACTTCATAAGAAATAATAATCTCTAAAGAACACATACCCTCTTTAGATCAGTAAACAACAATGCCTACAAGCCAATCTCTGACATATAAGGTTGCAAAAGAAGAATGGGAGTTTGAACAGATTCATAAACTAAATTACAAAACATTTGTTGAAGAAATCCCTCAAAATAAAAGGAACTCCAAAAAAGCTTTTGTAGATAAATTCCATAAAGAAAACACTTATTTGATCTGTCTTCAAAATGATATTCTTGTTGGGATGATTGCAATAAGAAACAAACGTCCATTCTCTTTAGATGAAAAGATTGACGACCTAAATTCATACCTGCCGGATGCGCATTCTGCGTGTGAAATCCGTCTGCTTGCAGTGGAAAAAGAATATCGTTCGGGCAAGATATTTTTTGAACTATTAAAGAAAATGGCTGAACATTGTATCAGCCAGGGATTTGACCTTGCAATTATTTCAGGCGCATTAAGGCAAAAGAAATTATATCAACACATCGGTTTCATCCCCTTTGGCCCCCTTGTCGGCTCGCCGGAAGCGCCATACCAGCCTTTGTATTTAACGCCGGAAGCCTTCTTGGAGAAGGCTAAAAACTTTATTCGCAATAATCCGACATCTTCCATAAAAAATTCTCCGGCAAATTTTCTACCTGGTCCGGTAACGATCCATCAAAATGTTAAGCAAGTGTTTAATGAAATTCCCATATCACATCGTTGTGAAAATTTCATGAAAGAATTTAAACGTACAAAGCGTCATTTATGTGAATGGGTCGGTTCGAGATCTGTTGAAATTTTCATGGGATCGGGCACCCTGGCAAATGACGTCATTGCCGGTCAATTATCATTGAAAAACACGCAAGGCTTAATTTTGAGCAATGGGGAATTTGGCGATCGTTTGATCGACCATGCCACCCGATTCGGATTGTCGTTTGATATCCTGCAAGTAAACTGGGGTACTTCTTTTAGAAGTGACTTGATCCTGAATAAATTGGAAGGAATGTCTAATGTTAAATGGCTTTGGGTTGTTCATTGTGAAACATCAACCGGTGTTTTGAATGATTTGGATATGTTTAAGACACTGTGTAGAGAAAAAAAGATTCATCTTTGTCTAGATAGCATCAGCTCTATCGGAACAGTCCCTGTTGACTTGCGTGAAGTCTATTTATCTTCAGGCGTCAGCGGCAAAGGCCTGGGATCATTCCCTGGTTTATCCATGGTATTTTATAATCACAAAGTTCGTTCCGCGCCGTATTTACCCAAGTATTTGGATCTTGGTTATTACTCTGAGAAAGATGGGGTGCCTTTTACAATTTCCTCAAACCTCGTTCTAGCATTACAAACAGCTTTAGAACATTTTATTTCCGAGGAAATCTTCAACGAAATAATCGATCTCTCGTCCTGGCTTAGACACAGGCTGCAAAAACTTGGTTTTCAACTCGTTGCTTCAGAGTCCGACATGTCTCCCGCTGTTATCACAATAGAGCTGCCGAAAAAAGTAAACGCCAAAAGCATTGGCCAACGATTAGAAAAATCAGGTTTTCTATTAAGTTATAAAAGCGAGTACCTTCTCAAACGAAATTGGATACAAATTTGTTTGATGGGCATAAATTCAAAAGAAAGTATTATTCCTTTATTAAATCGGTTGATTGTCGTGATCAAAAAATAATTTAACGATTCTCATTTTTTCTTGATTTTCTATGAAAACCATTGCTACATTCTGCTACGAATTAAATGAAATACGAAAGGAGAAGTGACCTAAAAATGATCTTTCATGCAACAGTAGAAGAAACCGAAGATGGCGATTTCATCGCACTATGCTCCGAACAAATGGCCAGTGCCCGTGGACTGAGTCCAGCTAATGCACTTGACCATTTACGTGATGAGATCCGCTACCAGATAGAATTATGCCCCTGCTCCGGTGTCGACGACGATTTTGTCCAGATTCAGGTTAACGGCTGATTCTTTTTTTTCAAATATTACCCTTTTTAACGGCATCTTAATTTCCCCATTTTTACCTTGATTTTTCTTACCTGGTAAAGTAAAATCCTAATAAATCCATAATCAAACCACAGTGGTGGTAAGGTATATTTTATATATTGAAACAATGTAATATAATTTTTCGCTGTCATTTTCGAGGAGTTTACACCGAGAAATCTTATGATCTATTCTAAATATAACTTGTTGGAAAACAAGATTTCTCCTCGCGGAGTACATCCTGAGCGCAGCCGAAGGGCTTGGTCGAAATGACATTTTGTTAATTTGTCAGAATTTTAAAATAGTAAATATTCTTGTGAAAACTTTTTATAAAGAAACTGGAATCAGAATCATGTCAATAAAATCCTTACAAATCCTCCTAATTCCGTTGACTTTGTTTGCGCTAGTTCCGTTAAGTTGTTCAAAAAAGCCTGGTCTGGATATTGTACAAGGTGTATCGCTCGAAATCGCCAGACATCGTGCAAAAACCATTTCCAATCTCCATTACCAATTACATTTCTCTATTCCGGAATCGTTGGATCAAGAAATCACGGGCCAGGTTGTTATAAGCCTTCAATTGAACGATCTTTCTTTGCCACTCATCATTGATTTTAATGAAAATCCCGCTAAAGTGATTCGTGTAGGAAATAAGGAAACCGAGATCAATTACGAATTCATAAATGGCCATATTGTCATTTCGTCGACATATTTAAAAATGGGGGATATTAGTATCGTCATCGATTTTATTGCCGGCGAAAGCTCACTTAACCGCAATGAAAAATTTCTCTACACACTTTTTGTTCCGAACCGTGCGTCATTTGCCTTCCCATGTTTTGATCAACCGAATTTAAAAGCAATCTATAAACTCTCACTGGAGATTCCGGAAACCTGGCAAGCGGTCGCAAATGGAAAATTGGCAAAGACTAAGACTTCACAAGGTAGAATGCGCTTTGATTTTGCAGAAACTAAACTTATCAGCACATATTTATTTTCTTTTGCAGTAGGTGAATTCGAAGTGATTAGCGAGGAGCGGAACGGTCGAATTATGCGAATGTTTCACAGGGAAACCGATGCAGAAAAAGTGCAATCCAATACCAAAACTATTTTTGATTTACATTTTACCGCGCTTAATTGGCTGGAAGAGTACACCGGCATCCCCTACCCTTTCGACAAATTTGATTTCGTTCTGATCCCCTCTTTTCAGTATGGCGGTATGGAACATCCCGGAGCGATTTTATATCGCGCTTCCAGACTATTTTTGGAACGTTCGGCAACTCAAAATCAAAAGCTGGGTCGGGCGAGTGTGATTGCCCATGAAACCGCTCATATGTGGTTTGGCAATCTCGTTACTATGGACTGGTTTAACGATGTCTGGATGAAGGAAGTCTTTGCCAATTTCATGGCTGCAAAAATCGTTAATCCCAGCTTTCCGGAGATCAATCACCCCCTGCGTTTCCTCCTGGCTCATTACCCCGGCGCTTATGGCGTCGACCGAACTGCAGGCGCCAATCCGATCCGCCAGGATTTGGATAATTTGAAAAACGCCGGCACACTTTATGGCGCAATCATTTATCAAAAAGCGCCCATTGTTATGAAACACCTGGAGCGCTTGGTAGGCGAGAAATCCTTTCAATCAGGTTTAAGGGAGTATCTACATCAGTTCAACTATGGCAATGCGACCTGGCCGGATCTGATCGCGATTCTCGATAAAAAATCAGAAGAGGACCTAAAGGCCTGGAGCGAAGTTTGGGTAAATCAACCCGGCAGACCCCATCTTACCACAGAAATAACTTTTGATAAAAATGGCAATATTTCAAAATTGCTGGTGAAACAAGAAGACAGCCAAAATATAGGACAAACCTGGAACCAACTGATGGACCTGGTTATAGTTCGTGATAATAGTAGCCAGTACTTTCCAGTTCAAATGAATCAAGAGGTTGTTGAAGTTAAAGAAGCGCTGGGATTACCCAAACCCGATTTTGTGCTGGCAAATGGCACCGGGTTAGGTTACGGCAATTTTGAACTTGATACGGACAGCCGGAACTTTTTGCTTAGCAATATTCACAAAATCGATGACGCTCTTTTACGCGGGGTTGCCTGGATTACGCTGTGGGAGGAAATGCTGCATTTTCGTGTATTGCCAGGTGCATTGTTCAACACAGCCAAAACAGCTTTACAACACGAAAACGATACTCAAAATATCGAACGCATCCTCAGTTATCTAAACTCTGCATTCTGGAAGTTTCATACAGACAGCCAACGCAGAAAATTGGCCATAGACATTGAAACATTATTGTGGGATTTAATCAACAAGCCTATGAATCCGAAAGCGATCACAAGCTATTTCCGCACTTTTCGCAGTATTGCTGTTACCGAAAAAGCTGTAGCAAAATTGCTTAAAATCTGGCAGGAAGAGCTGACGATCCCCGGACTCTTCATCCAGGAAAATGACATGACTACTCTTTGTTTCGAATTAGCTGTCCGCGGCATTCCTGAATCTGAAGATGTGATCAGAGGCCAATTGCAAAGAATTAAAAGTCCGGATAGAAAAGCCAGGTTTAAATTTATACTGCCGGCATTGTCGGCGGATCAAACTGTTCGTGACGAATTCTTCGAAAGTCTGAAAGAAGATAAAAATAGAAGCCATGAACCCTGGGTCTTAACCGGATTGCGTTATTTGCATCACCCTATTCGTGGTTCACAATCACAGAAATATTTGAGAGAGAGCCTGGAACTATTGCAGGAAATACAACAAACCGGCGACATCTTTTTCCCCAAGCGCTGGTTGGATGTTATTTTTGGAGGGCATAACTCAGCCGAAGCCGCTGAAATTGTAGATCGATTCTTAAAGGACCAAAAGAATTATACCGATCGCTTGCGAGGAAAAATATTGCAATCGACTGATTTATTGGTAAGGGCGGTATCGATCAGCAATGAACAATGAACAATGAACAATGAAAATGTTAA
>JADFJB010000070.1 GCA_022566355.1 candidate division KSB1 bacterium | reverse complement strand
ATAAAATACGAATCTATTATAAAAATTTTATAGATGTAGATGACATACAAAAAAGATTTGCTATTCTAATTGGCGAAAGTGTTGGGAATAGTCTAAATCCAGCCATTGCAGTTGATTCGGATGGTAAGCTTTATGCTGCTTGGGCTGCTTTTATGGGTCTGAATTTAGGCTGGGAAATTAATTATTCAGAAGGTACTCTTATAGGTCTGGGACTTACAGGATCGTATGATTGGACCTTTCCTGAAATACCTGGTAATGCCATGGGAATAGGATCTTCATTTTTTCCCGCCATAGGAACTGGCAGTAATATCCATTTCATTACCTGGTTGGAGTTTAGTCCAACAGAGCAGCTTGGAAATTTTCTCAAATTTAAAACCCAATCAGAATGGTCAAACAGAATCAATTTAAGCCAAACAGCTATTGGGCCAATAGAATCAATTGCTGGAATTCCAAGTATGTTTGTAGGATTAAATGCAATAGTCCATTCAGTATTTCAAGAGGTCTTTACGTTCCAGAATAATGATTTCAATGATATATATTATGTCACATATGAAATTGGTGATACCCTGGAATTCCAAAGCGGCCAAAATGTCAGCCAGGCTTCCGCTGAAAGTAAAAATCCGGTAATCTCTGGCAATTCAAGCGGAACATTATATGCGGCATGGCAGCAGGATTTGGATAATAGGTCAGATATTTATTGGAGCTTAAGAAATGATGATCAATGGTCAACGCCTGAAAATGTGAGCGTATCAGAAGAAAATTCAGTTTTCCCTCAAATTATTCCTTTACCGGATGATTCATTATTAATTGTATGGGTTGAAGGGAATACAACTCCTTTTCGCATAGTCTCTACAAAGATAAAATCAACGGTTACAAAAGTTGAGGGAAATTTTGACTTCGAGTCAAATAATAATCCAATTCGACTTATTCAAAATTATCCCAACCCATTTAATGGCGAGACCACCATCAGGTATAAAATACCCGGGTCAGATGCTGTTGAAATAGTCATTTATGATATGGCCGGCCGTGAAGTGATACAATTAGTGGATCAGCAAGCGGTGTTGCCTGGCGAATATTCGGTTACCTGGAATGGCAGAAATTCTGAGGGTAAAGATTCCAGCTCCGGCGTTTATTGGGTTCAAATTAGATCAGGTACTTTCATAAACATCAAGAAGATGATTTTGTTGAGATAGTGACAAATCACATAACTTAAGGAGGAACAATGAAAAAAATAAGAATAATGATGAGGTTTGAGAAGAATTTATGATTCGTATTTTATTGATCTTGTAATTGCCATCGAGACACATAGGCCAGGAGTTATTTTTCTTTCTCTATGCTCTATCAGATACTTTGCGGCAATTTTTCCGTCAATTCTTTATCTCCAATCTCTGCTTAATCCTTTTCACATCCTGTTGCAGCTTCATTACCGTTCCTGTCAGATTTTTGGAAGTCAAATCATTCGAATGAGGCAAGTCCAGGCTTAAATACGCAACGGCTTTCCACACCTGTAAGATTTCAGCCAGGTCAATTTCGTAAGGTTCAAAATCGACGTTGTCCGATTTCAGCAGCAACTTATCCTCGTCCGGCTTTTTAAAAACCCGTTTATACACGATCCCGTCGTTTTTGCTGACCAGCACATAACATTTGTCATTTTTGATGTCAGTTAAATTCAAGACATATTCAGTTAGAATATAAGAACCTGGCTCAATCGGCAGCATACTTTCTCCCTGGATCTGGAAGAATCTGCCGGTCCCCTGTAAATGATGAAACGGCCATTTCATCCGAGGTAAGTATTCGATATATTCCGGATCTCCATAACCTGCGAGATAACCCGCCTGGGCCGGGATCGGCACAACCGTGACGAATTCGTTATTGTCTTCATCTACCACAATGGGCAGGATATTTAGTTTCTGAACCGGAGTGCTTGTTTTAATTTTAGGAAACCAACCCCGCTCGCTGTCATAGCCAAGGATTTTGCTCAATTCGAAATTTAGCAACTCATCGATTTTCACACCGATCTGTTCTGCTAGTTTGAGTAGAATTTTAACCGGCGCTACGGCACGATTGCCTTCATAGGAATCCACCGCACCGCGTTCCAAACCGAAACGTTTGCCAAACTCGGTTTGAGACAGGCCCATCTCTTTTCTGAGATACTTTATGTTAGTATTGAAGAATTTTATTGCTGAACCTTTAAAAAATAACTGCTAATTATATTTGCATAATGCCGATAATATTTGTATCATTGCTATGTAAATTAGCGGATTTTGTAGAAAGAAGCAAGTTTTTTATGAGGTTAACCTCCCCTGACCCCTCCTTAACAAGGAGGGGAAATTCCTCCCCTTGATAAGGGGAGGTTAGGAGGGGTTTTTGAGACAAAACAAGCAATGAATTCCAACAACCGACACATCGTCCACCTGGACCTGGACAGCTTCTTCGTCAGCGTGGAAAGGCTCCACAACAGGGAACTGATTGGCAGACCCATTGTAATCGGCGGCAACAGCGACCGGGCGGTGGTGGCCTGCTCCAGTTACGAAGCGCGGCAATTTGGCGTCCGTTCTGCAATGCCGATGAAAGTAGCCAAATACCTGTGCCCGGAAATTCAGGTGATCTCCGGCGATTTTGATGCCTACACCCGCTATTCCGATATGGTCACGGAGGCCATTACCGAAAGAGCGCCCCTGTTCGAAAAATCTTCCATCGACGAGTTTTATGTGGAGCTTACCGGCATGGAACGATTCTTTGGCTGTTACAAATGGGCGGTGGATTTTAAGAAAACCGTACGCAAGGAGATTGGACTGCCCATTACATTCGGGCTATCGGTGAATAAAACCGTTGCCAAGATCGCTACAGGAGAGGTGAAGCCGGACGGCCAATTGGAGGTGGAAACGGGCCGAGAAAGAGAATTCATTGCCCCGCTTTCGATTGCCAAGATGCCCATGGTCGGCAAGAAAACCAACCAATTGCTGATCAACATGGGAGTACGAAAAATCGCAACGTTGAGCGAAATCCCTGTCGATATGATGGAACGGGTGTTCGGCAAAAACGGGATTATCTTGTGGCAGCGAGCCAATGGTATCGATAATACCCCGGTGGTTCCGTACTCGGATGCCAAATCCATGTCCACCGAACGAACGTTCGAAAGGGATACCACCGACATCGCTAAGCTCAAATCGATCCTTTTGGGCATGGTGGAACGCCTGGCCTTTGACCTGCGCAGATCACGAAAATTGACGTCCTGCGTTTCGGTGAAAATCCGCTATTCAAATTTTGATACCCATACGGTGCAAGCCAGGGTATCCTACACGGCCCACGATCATGTGCTCATCGAAAAAACAATGGGACTTTTTGATAAGGCATACAAACGGAGAATGCTGCTTCGCCTGGTTGGGGTAAAGTTCAGTCACCTGGTGCCGGGTTATGACCAGATCGATTTGTTCGATGACAACGACCGGGTAATCAAGCTTTACCAGGCCATTGATCGCATCAAGGTACGATATGGTGCAAATGCAATCAGGCGGGCATCCTCAGTAAAGGCCGGTCACAGAGACACAGAAGTCACGAAGATGTTTAAACAAAAATAAATAATGGAGAATATTTGAAAATTCTAAGCTCGAATATCGAAATTCTAAACAAATTCTAATTACATAAATCCTAAATCAGAAACGAACCAGGAGATTAACATTCGATTAGTGTCTAAACGAAAACAACCTTTTCTGTCATTCCCGCATGTTTTAAGCGGGAATTCCCTGCCTGAAATAACGAGATTCCGGCCTAAAGATTGCCGGAATGACATTGATGAGCAGGTTTTCGGTCAGACACTTAGTAGAATGAAGAATTGGTTTCATAAGGTTTGCAACATTGGAGATTAAGATTTGGAATTTGTTTAGGAATTCGTGATTCGGATTTCGGATTTTTTTTGAAAACACGATGCATTTAAACTGTCACACATACTACAGCATGCGCTACGGCACGCTATCGCCGGAGCGATTGGCATCTGAAGCCCAGGCCAAAGGCGTAGAAGTCCTTGCCTTAACAGATATCAACAATACTTCGGCGTGCTTCGATTTTTATTTGGCCTGTAAAAAAGCCAATATAAAACCTTTGCTGGGCATCGAGTTCAGGAACGGCCAGGAGTTATTGTATGTGGGTATTGCCAAAAACAACCAGGGCATTCGAGAACTGAACGAACATTTGACAGCATGCTCCCTGGCCAAAACATCCCTGCCGGAAACCGCGCCGGATTTTGAACATGCCTATGTCATTTATCCTTTTGGCAGCAAAAGTGTGGCTGACTTAAAGGAAAATGAATTTATCGGCGTTAAAGTTACGGATGTGCCCAGGCTATACGGTTCGGAGGAAAAGGCTTATCAAGACAAACTTGTGATTTTTCATTCCGTTACGTTTAATACCCGGCTGGAATACCATGTTCACCGGCTTTTACGGGCAGTGGATAACAACATTTTATTCAGCCAATTAACTGAAACAGACCATGCCTCCGGTAATGAAATCTTGATGTCGATGGACCGGCTTTTGGATTGCTACCGAAATTTTCCACAGGTTATTCGCACCACTGATAAGCTGGCCGCAAATTGCTCGGTCGACCTGGACCTGGATTCCCCCAAGAACAGGAAGACATTTACCGGCAGCCGCCGCGACGACAGGTCGTTGCTGGATAAGCTGGCAATCGAAGGGATGCGCTGCCGCTATGGTGAACACAATCGCGAGGCCAATGCACGTCTCGAGAAAGAGCTGAATATCATCGACCGATTGGATTTTTCTGCCTATTTTTTGATCACCTGGGATATTGTGCGCTATGCCCAGGGCCGCGGATATCACCACGTTGGCAGGGGCAGCGGCGCCAATTCAATAGTGGCATACTGTCTTGGCATTACCGATATCGATCCTATAGAATTGGATCTGTATTTCGAACGTTTTATAAATCCCCACCGCACCAGTCCACCCGATTTTGATATCGACTTTTCCTGGAATGAGCGCGATGAAATCATCGATTATATTTTCAAACGCTACGGCAGAAAATATGTAGCGCTGCTGGCGACCTACAACACCTTTAAGGGGAAATCCATTGTCCGTGAGCTTGGCAAAGTGTACGGTTTGCCGAAAAGCGAAATAGACGCCTTTCTGAACAGTTCATACTCAGAGAAAGGAAATCATATTACGGATAGTATTATTCGTTACGGCAAGCTCATCGAAAAATTCCCGAATTATTTGAGCATCCATGCCGGCGGAGTGTTGATTACAGAAGAGCCGATCACCTGCTACACCGCCCTGGAGATGATGCCAAAAGGATTTCCCACGACACACTGGGACATGCACGTGGCGGAAGATTTTGGCTTCTATAAATATGATATCCTGTCCCAACGGGGTTTGGGGCATATCAAAGATGCGGTTGAATACATCCGGGAAAACCGCGGTACGAAGGTGGATATTCACCAGGTTTCCCGTTTTACCAGGGATGAAAAAGTTAAGAAGATGCTGCGCAAGGGTAAGACCATGGGTTGTTTTTACATCGAATCGCCTGCCATGCGCGGATTGCTGAGTAAGCTGCGTTGCGATACCTACTTAGGGCTGGTAGCTGCCAGCTCCATTATCCGCCCCGGTGTGGCAAAGTCGGGCATGATGCGGGAATATATCTGGCGTTTCCACCACCCGGATCAGTTTGAGTATCTGCATCCCATTTTTAAGGAGAATCTGCAGGAGACCTTTGGCGTGATGGTCTACCAGGAAGATGTGATCAAGATTGCCCATCACTTCGCCGGTCTTGATCTTGGTGAGGCGGACATCTTGCGCCGGGCCATGTCGGGCAAGACCCGCTCCCTGGACGCATTTCAGAAAGTGATAGATAAATTTTTTGCCAACTGCAACGAGAAGGGATATCCAGAATCACTGACCAAAGAAGTCTGGCGCCAGATGGAAAGTTTCTCCGGCTATTCATTTTGTAAGGCACATTCGGCAAGTTTTGCGGTGGAAAGTTACCAGAGCCTGTTTTTAAAAGCTTACTATCCGCTGGAATTTATGACGGCCGTGATCAATAATTTCGGCGGATTTTATCGCACTGAAATTTACATTCATGAAGCCCGAAAAGAGGGAGCGAACGTTGAGGCGCCATGCGTTAATCATAGCAATCTCCTCACCAGGATTCGGGGCGAGACCCTTTACCTGGGATTCATTCACCTGAAGGATTTGGAGCAAAAGATTGGCCGGGCGATTCCGTACGAGCGAGAAAAACAAGGACCCTTCAAAAATCCGGATGATTTTCTTAATCGTGTTTCTATTTCTCTCGAACAGTTGGTGATCCTGATTCGCATTGGTGCTTTTCGATTCAGCGGCCAAAGCAAAAAAGAGCTGCTCTGGCATGCTCACCTTCGCCTGGGTGTGGGCCGCTCCAAACCGGAGAGATCGCTATTCGCGGTTGCCACCAAACAATACCAGCTTCCTCACTTGGTCCATGAACCCCTGGAAGATACTTATGATGAAATCGAATTGCTGGGTTTTCCGTTGTGCTCGCCGTTCGATTTGCTTAAAACGAGTCACCGTGGCGATATAAAAGCACAGGAACTGATGAACCAGGTCGGTAAAACCGTGCGCATGGTCGGTTACCTGGTGTCCATCAAGTATATACGCACTGTTAAAGGTGACCAGATGCACTTTGCCAATTTTTTGGATGTTGACGGTGATTTTTTTGACACCACTCACTTTCCGCAAAGTTTACAGCAATATCCTTTTCGGGGCTATGGGTTGTATGCAGTAAAAGGAAAAATTGTCGAAGAATTTGGCCATCCCAGTATTGAAGTGGACAAAATGGTCAAACTGCCGTTACGGCCGGATCCGAGATTGGAGGAGGAGTTAAAGCCGGGGAGATTGAGGGGAGTAGATGTTTAGCTGTCTTAAACTGTTCTAATTCTAAAACAGATATCGATTGATATCTAAAGCCATATAAGAGGATTCTTACACTAAGAGTGGACAGTACAGATAAGCAGGATATTAAATTTCTAATTCATTTTATGGGAATACAATCTGTTCAAGAAGTATTTAATATTTTAGAAAAATATTATCCACGCAATCAAATTAAACCTGCGACTCAATTCTTTATTGAGGAACTATTTGGACAATGATCACTTTAATAGAAACTAAAAAAAATATCATTTCAGATCAAAAGAATTGGTCTATTTATCTAATGGATTTTGTCGATGATTTTCGTTATTACAAAAATCCAGACGTAATTGAACAGTCCTTCGATTTAAATAATGAAAAATTTGATGCATTATTGGCTTCAACTGTAATGTACTTATGTGACGAACTCAATTTAGAATGTCCAGACTGGATTCATGAA
This sequence comes from candidate division KSB1 bacterium, assembly GCA_022566355.1. Taxonomy (NCBI): domain Bacteria; kingdom Pseudomonadati; species Candidatus Zhuqueibacterota bacterium. Next base: position 16,710 of record JADFJB010000070.1, on the reverse strand, counting down.
GTTCCCTCATGCAAAGAACCGTGGTTCGTTTCCGGAATGGAAAATTTAAAGGCGATAGCGCTTGCGGAAAGTCCAATTCAGTTTAGAATTCGAAAGATTTTTGTGCTAGAGAATTTTTTACATCGAGCTTAAAGATTCCATAGTATAAGACCTCCCCTCAAAACCACTCAAACAGATCCGGGTAATCGCAAGTCTTGATTAATTTCGGCGCTTCATTACGCGTGGAATTTAAAATGTCACTGCATTTGAGGAAAATATTTACTAATTTTGGCAACAAAAAGGAAAATCAAAATGAAAGAAGAAACCGTTAAACAAAATGCTTTGCAGATAGTGAATGAATTATCAGATGATGCAACATGGGATGATTTGAGGTATAGAATTTATGTTCGACAATCGATTGAAGCAGGGCTTGAGGATAGTAAGGCAGGTCGAACTATCGATGTTAACGATCTAGGTGCAAAGTTCGGTTTATCGAAGTGAAGGTTCACTGGACTAATCGTTCCGTAGAACATTTGATAGCAATTTACAGATATATTTCTAAAGATAAAAAATATTATGAAGATAGATTGTAGATCGGTTAACGGACCGTTCCAAAACATTGGCAGAATTTCCTAAAATTGGAAGAAAGGTTCCTGAGCATGATTCGGAAGATATTAGGGAGATCTTTGAGGGAAATTATAGAATCATTTATTGATAAAACTTACTCAAATCGATATTTTAGCTGTAATCCATGGATCAATGATATTACCAAAAGAAATTTAGTCCTCCCTTCAAAACCACTCAACTAAATCAGGATAATCGCAAGGTTCAATTAGCTCGGGAGCTTCATTACGCGAGGAATTGACCATCGTCGAAACGGGGTAAATTTCCATTTTGTCACCAGCATAAGGTTGGAGCAATTGACGGGCATGTTGGAGAGGAATACTCTGGTCCAGCCACGCAGACTCGTCTTCAGGTTTTAAAATAACAGGCATACGGTTGTGCAGTTTTTTTACCAGGTCATTGGGTTCTGTTGTTATAATGGTGAAGGTAAACTTCTCTCCCTGGCCATTTTTCCATTTATCCCACAAGCCGGCATAAGCGAATGGTTCACCATCTTTTAAAGTTATGCGATATGGGATTTTGCCAGTTGATATTTTTCTCCATTCATAAAATCCATCTGATAAAACCAGGCACCTTTTCCTTCTAAAAGAATCCCTGAAAGCTGGTTTATCAGCTATCGTATCATCCCGGGCGTTTATTAGCCTTGCTCCGATTGAAGGCTCTTTCGACCAATAGGGGATCAATCCCCACTGGAAAAGCTGGATACGATCCGGAGTGGTATTTGTTATGATCGGAGCCTTATCAGTAGGCGCAATATTAAATCTCTTTTCGATGGTCTCAGTGTAAAAACTGGCGCCAAATCTTTTTTCAAGAATCTCTTCTCTTGCTGATATTGAAAATCTACCACACATAAACTGAATGTCAGAATAAAGAGTTTATAAAAATTTAATCGGTTTAAATATAGGCAAAATCCAGTATAATTCAAAATCAAGAATCGTAAATAAATTTTAATTAGAAAAAAACCGCGTACGAGTAATATTCAATGTATCTTTAATAAATAATTTTTATCTTGTTCATCCGGTAAAATTAACTAGATTATGATAGTTAAGCTAGCTTTTTATTTAGAAAAATTAAAGATATAGTTTTTAGGATTAAACCTTTTTGTTTTAAACAGGGTATTTAACTTCAATTGATACTAATCATACAAAAATTTAGCTATGTCTTATTTTGATCGAAATTCACGAGTCTTTCAGATATTATTTGCTTTACTTGTAGTTTTTCTGCTTTTTATTGCATCGATAAATACCCATCGCTATGCCAGCTCACCAACTGATGAAAATTGGTTTAACAATCCGGCATCAAATTTGTATGTAACCAAAAGTTTTCCCGCCGATTTAGTAGGGCTATCAACAATTGCAGGAGAGGGTGAACTAACCAGCAGCCAGGAAGATTCTATTCAAGTAGGCGATTTAATTCTTTTCATCAACGGCAGGAGTCAGCGTAATAGTTTGTCGGTTATGAAAACTCTTGAACTGGTTCCGGCAGATTCCACTTTGCGTTTCGATATCTCTCGCACAAGATTTAATAAGGATTTCGACTATGTTGTCAACAAATCAGTAGTACCTGATAGTTTTTTTATAGAATTACCACCGACAGCATATGTTTTTGATGTATTTCCAGGTGGCGCATCTGAACAAGCGGGCATGCTGGTGGGGGATCTTATTTTCAGTATAGATGGCCAGGAATTCGATGATTACTATGATGCAGATAACATTTTACGTCGCACCAGAAGTGGGGAGACTGTAGAGTACAAAGTTTTCCGCAATAACCGTGAAATACCTCTTCAAGTGAAAATTGCCAATTTTGGTATTCAATTTTCCATGATAGTTGCTTTATTAACCGGGCTTATATTTTTAAGCCTGGGAGCCTTTTTAGGAATCAAACGGCCAAATTTCTTTTCAGCTCGAATCCTTGGTATTGTTTTTGTATTAATTGGGTATGTGTTGCTTGTTTCGTATTCTCGTGGAATTGAAGAAGATCATTTTGTGATCATCAGGGATGCATTGAGAATAATCGGATTGTTATTGGGGGTTGCCTTATGGCTGCACAGTTTTTACTATTTCCCAAAACAACGATCGGAAGATAAACCAAAATTCTGGGAAGTGGGTGGTCCTTATTTAATATCCGGTTTCGTAGTCTTACTTGTTCTGACAAATGCTTTGAATGAAGATATGGGTATATTCGTAGCATTAATATCAATGGTCACATATTATTTGATCATTAGGGTCATCCAACGCAAAAAGATCTCTCTTGAATATAAAAAACTTAATCGCACGATATTCTGGGCTGTTTCAATTTTATGTGTTCTAGTTATTATTATTCGGGGAATATTTATTAACAGCGGTTTTATATCGGCTATTTTTATTTTAATTCCTCTGGCATATTTGTACACAATTGGCCGTTACCGGATATGGGAATTGGATTTAAAGGTTCGCCGTAATATTCAATACACGATTCTTACCATATTCTGGGGAACTTTTGTTTTTGGATCTTTGTTGTTTTTATTACTTGTAATCGCAAACGTAAATATAAACCTGCCAAATATTTCCTTTACAGGAACATCTCTGCAAATCTCTGATACCCCGTTACCGGAAACGCGCCGTAATTTTTTTGAGAATATTTTAATCATCGTGGTTGCGATCGGTTTATCTGCATTGTTATTAAAGATTCGAAATGTTGGTCAGAAATTGATCGATGAAAAATATTTTCGCAGTCATCAGAGCTATCAATATATTTCTAATGCCTTGGCCGAGGTTATGGAGCACAACTTGACCATGGTTGACCTGGCTAAAGGAATTGTGGAAAAACTTTCAAGATTGATGCACTTGCGGCGAGCCGGGATCTTGTTTTTTCGAAACGAAATTTCTGGCTGTTGTCATGAAGTTTATGGTTTGCAAGATAAAGAATGGAGTGAGTTTTGTATCGAAGTTGAAGACAAACTTATAACCGAAATCCAGAGATTCCGTAATGAAGCGCGATTTAGTGTGGAATTCTTACCTTCAAATGTTCGCCCCATTTTCGAACAATTGAGATTTCGTCATATAATACCGATCCGGTCAAAGGATAAACTGGTTGGGACATTGCTCATTGGCGACAAACTATCGGAAGCGCCATTTGATCAGGAAGATTTGACTTTACTGAATTCAATCGCTAAACAGGCAGCGATTGCGGTGGAAAATGCATTTCTCTATGAAAAACTTGCAGGACAAGAGCGACTCAAGCTGGAATTAGAAATTGCCCGGCGCATTCAGTTGGCATCGCTGCCACAGACAACACCAAAACTTGATGAATTGGAGATAGCCGGCATCTCGATCCCGGCAACAGAAGTTGGCGGCGATTATTTTGATTATTTAAATGGCTATCCAAATCGAGTAACAATCATTGTAGGAGATGTAAGCGGGAAGGGCACTTCGGCGGCTCTGTATTTATCGAAAATCCAGGGTATCATGCGTTCGCTGCAAAGTTTTGATTTGACTCCTCGTGAACTTTTTATTCGTGCGAATGTTCTGTTATATAAAGATCTTGAAAAACAATCGTTTATCACAGCGATTGGCGCCTCATTTGATGCCAGCAACAAACAGTTGGTCGTTGCCCGCGCAGGCCACTTGCCATTGTACCATTATCAATCTAACAGCCGTAAAATCGTACTTGTTATTCCAAAAGGATTAGGGCTTGGATTGGATACGGTGGAGAAATTTTCTTCTGAGCTGGAAGAAACCACGATTCATTACAATAAGGGGGATGTCTTTCTTCTTATTACTGATGGAATCACAGAAGCCCGTGGAGAGGGAGGAGAAGAATATGGAGAAGAATCCTTAGTAAATATTCTTAAATCAGGAAACTCACATTCTGCAAATCAAATTCGTGATGAGATTATGGCATCTGTTAAAAAATTTACCGGGGATTCACACCAGCATGATGATCAGACGGTGGTGGTTGTTAAGGCTCTGTAATTCGCTTTGATTGATCGCTCAAACTTAGAATAATACCTAGCGAAGCTTCACATCAAACCGTCAAGAAAAACAAGCTTAATAAACTCGAAATCCTAATATCGAAATCCTAGACAAATTCCAATGATAAAATTCCAAATACACCAAACAAAACGAAGAAACCTATTGAGGAGAGTAAATCAGTTTTACCTTGTTTTTAATTTTGTACATTCTAATTTTCGATATTGTTTAGAATCTCGAATTTAGGATTTCGAATTTTAAAATCAAAGTAATTTTATTTCTTCTGAAAAAACTTGACTCAAAATCAAAGTTGTTTTTCTGATAAAAATTTAATATCCTCTCAACTTTTTCAACATTTCCATCCCATTTGTATTTTTGGGGTTTATTTCAATAGATTTTTCATAATATTCAATCGCAAGTGTTGTATCGCCATTCACCATATAACTTTCTCCCAGGCTATCATAAACATTAAAAGATTCCGGGTATTCGTATACATTCAACTTGAAAATTTCAACAGCATCATTGATGCGTTTCAATCTGAGTAAAGTATATCCAAGATTGTTAATCGATTGTTCACTTACCGGAGGGTCTTCTTTTTCATTCTTCAAATCAGTATATTTTTTCAGTCCTGTTTTTGCCCCATGATTCAAAACAGTTTGTTGGAACACCATTTCCGGAGAATCATACTGTTCGTACTGAACCCAATCGAAGGCCGGTTGATTTCCGCCAATCGCCTTAGTAACGATTTCGTTGCGGATGGCTAATCCATTCTGACTGTTGGTCAAATAGACAACTCCCGTTTTATTTTCCATATTTGCAACGATGTAGCACTTAAAAGTCCCATTGTCACCCCAGTGCCAAAAAGAATGGCCATCATCTGTTTTTTGTAAACCCCATCCCAATCCCCAGCCTAACATTTGCGATAACTCACCTAGAGGACGATTGGTGCAATTCACACAATTTTTGTCGAGTTGAACTTGTGGAGTTAGAATTTCTGCAAATGTAAATTTCTGCAGGCCCTCTTCATTAAGAATTGCAATGACAAATTTAGCATAATCCACAGCTGTAGTTCTTAAACTGGCTGCCGCATTAACCATCTTTCCTTTTCGGGGTTTTATGGATATGCCAGCCACATCATGGCCGGAAGCGCTCTGGCTATCAAAACTATCTTGCCAGATAAAACTGCTATTTTTCATACCCAGTGGTTTTAAGACTAGTTTTTCTAAGGTTTCGTTGACTTGCTCGGCAGTAAGCTCATCGAGCACTGCTTGCAGATAAACATAACCCTCTCCTGAATAGCTAAATCTTTCTCCTGGTGTAAAAAGAATCTTTAACTCTCTATCTCTAGGACGCCAATTCGGAAAACCGGTTTGATGGCTCAATACTTTTCGAGCGGTGATCTGGTCGATCCGGTCATCTTCGATGTATTTTTCAGGTAGATATTTTGACAATGGCTGGTCTAAATCGAGTTGTTCATTTTCCACCATTTTCATGATTGCGTAAGCAAAAGCCGGTTTAGTTAGTGAACCTACTTCGAAAACGGTATTTTCCGTAACAGGTTCTTTGGTCTTATTGTCCTTTACACCAAAACCTTTCGCCCACACTATTTCTGCATGATCGATGAGTGCAATGGAAAGTCCTGGGATATTGGCCTGCTGCATGAGTTTTGGAATTTGGATATCCAAGTCATTAATAATTGACTGAACTTTCTTTCGATTTTTTTTATCTGTTTGGGCGAATGTATTCCCAGTATGAACATGTGTAATGCAAAACAGCATGAAAATGAATAGTAACAAAAAGGATTTTTTGTTTTTCATGGGTAGCCTCCTGGTCGAAGTTAATAGGAAAGGGTATTATTCTTAACTACAACAATTCAAGCAGAAAAGTTACAAAGTGATTTAAATAAAACTGAATAAATTAGTTTTTGCAAATTCATACAAAAATAACTCATTTAAACAGATCGTTGCGGAAATTAACCCAGTGGTTTCCGCAATGTATAACCTACGAGGCTGAGATCGCTGTGCTTAACTCAGTCACGATCCATTTTCAGTATTTACAAATACTGTCGGATTTCGCATAGCCTTGCGGTATCAAAGAATAATTCAATCAAACTCAAATAAGTACCGTAAATGTAAAGTCACAAAATTAATATAACCACAATTTGAGAAAAGCATTCGAATTTTTTTGTGCGAAAATATTTTTCTTGATTATCATTTTGTGATTCACATTATTTAAGCCATTAGAAAGTAGAGTGTAACCATGGATTTCTTAAAAAGAATATTTGAAACCAAAACTGAAGAGCGATCAAGCCAAACAAACGAGGTAAAAGAACAGGATATTCGGATTGCAACCTGCGCTCTTTTTCTCGAAATGGTTAATATTGATGGTGAGTTTAGTGATGCTGAGCGGGAAAGTATTATGTCAATTTTGAAAGAAGAATATGACCTATCTGAAGAACATGCTTTAGAACTTTCCGAGACTGCCAACAAGGAATTGCAGGGCAGTATCGATTTATGGCGTTTTACCAATCTCATTAACGAGAATTATTCAGAAGAAGAAAAAATTCGGGTTGTGGAGTTATTATGGAAGTTGCTGTATGCGGATGGCAAGGTCGATGAGCATGAAGATTACCTGGTCCGCAAACTCGCTTCTTTACTTCGGCTCTCTCATAAAAAATTGATTGAAGCTAAGTTAAGAGCTTTAGAAGATTAGTAAAAAATGAAATTTGATAGTAATATCTTCTTGAATTTAAGGCGGATTCCATTGTATTTCATTGATAATATTTGTCTGTTTGACTACATTTGATCAAATATTAACCGAACTTTCATAACCCATCAAATCTAACTATCAGGCAAGGGAGGTAGAATGAGAAAGAATACCATTAACATTTTTACTTTGTTGGTTTTAATCGGATGCGCCGGTTCTTCGATGACAACATCTAAATATAGATCCCGGGTGTTCACTGCATCTTATGAAAACACTTTTGAGAGTACGGTAGATTATTTCCAAGAACGTGGATTCCAGATCAATAAAGCGAATCTGTCTTCCGGGGACATTGAGACGGAATACAGGGAAGGTGCCGGTTGGGCAACCAGATCCATGACTAATAGAAGGGCAAAGGTAACCGGCAAAGTCATTCAAGTCAGCGACCAGGAAACCAAGCTTACATTAACCATCATTTCAGAAGAAAGAAGTCAAATGTCAGGATGGTTCCAGGTTGAGATGGATGTAGGAAAGGAACAGTTCTATTATAAGAGGTATTTTGAATCCATAGAGAATCGAATCAAAAGCAAAGGGCGTTAGTCAACGAACCCGGTATTTTATTTTAATCCGAACGCCTTCGGATTTGCAGTTCCGTCTTGTTTGTAGATTGTGCCTTCCTTCATCACAAAGGCGATCTCTTTTAAAGCTGAGATATTTTGCAGTGGATTCTTTTCTACAGCCACAATATCCGCATAATATCCTGGTTTTAAGGTGCCAAGAACATCAGATTTTCCCAGTAAATCAGCGGCGTTAACCGTGGCACATTTTATGGCTTCCATTGCCGGCATCCCTGCTTCTATCATATGATTCATGAATTATCCAGGTTAATCGCTTAAATTAACAGGTAATTTTATTTGGTACCTGGTCCCTTTGCCAACTTCGCTTTTAACCTGAATTTCTCCTTCGTGCCTTTGAATGATATTGTAGGAACTGGCTAGGCCAACATTCATCTGCACGCGTGATTCTTTTTGGCTAAAACCAACCTCAAAAATTTTGGCCAATTTATTTTTAGCGATGCCCTTGCCCGTATCGGATATGAATATGGTTACATGATTATTTTCAGTAGAGGTTTTGATTGTAATGGTCCCTTTATCCCTTATAGCCTCGGCTGCATTAACTAGAAGAGTCATGAAAACCTGGTTTAATTCCTGGTGATAAACCTTGATTTTTGGTAAAGCTCCAAATTCTTTAATGATTTCTGTGTTCTCAGGTAGTCGGGGTGTAGTTAACGCAATCGTATTTTCAAGCTCATAATTGAGATCTGTTATTTGTAATTCTTCTTCATGCGAGTGAGTGAATCTTTTCAAATTATTGACGATTTTTTCAACTCGCTTACCGGCTTGCAATATGGACTCAGAATTAGGTTTGATAATGTCCAGAGTTTGCATCAAATTTTTGTTCAATTTGATAGGTTGATTTTCTTTTGCCAGGAATCCTCTTTTAATTTTTGTCAATGCTCGATCGATAACATCTGTGTTACTTGTGATGACAGCCAGGGGTGAGTTCATATCATGGGTTATTCCGGCAACCAAACTACCCAATGCAGCCATGCCTTCAGATTGGATTAACCTGGCCTGGGTTTGCTTTAGATCTTCAAGAGATTTTGCTAATTCAATATTCTTGATTCTTTGAATTTCAGCTTCTTTATACGATTTCTCAACATGCATTCGAATTTGCATATTTTTGACTTTGATTTTACTATCATCGTTATAAACTGAATCTTTGAATTTTTGATATCTCTTAAAATGAACCAGGGCTTTTTTAAAATTTTTGCGGGATTCATAAAGATGGGATAAAGCTTCATGTATTTTGAAAGCTGTGGGCTTGGCTTTGGTTTGTTTGATTAATGACAATGCTTCATCCAGATATTCGAAAGCTTTGGAAGAATCCTGGTGATCTGCATAAAGGTTTCCAAGGCATAATAGTGTGGTCGCTTTAATCTCTTTATTTTCAAATTGTTCCAATTGCTTCAGACTATTGTTGAAATATTCCAAAGCCTGTTCGAATTGACCCAATTTATGATAGATCGTTCCAATAGCAATCGACGTAGTTGCTATTCCAATTTTTATTTGTGTTGTCTGTGAGATTCCAAGACTCTTTAAGTGAAATTGTAAGGCATTTTCTAATTCTCCTGAATTTTGATAAACTTGCCCCAATCCTGTATACACTCTGGCTTCACCAACCAGGTAACCAATCTTACGAAATAACTTTAATGACTTATCGAAAAAATCGAGCGAAAGTTTTTTATCACCAACTTCTAAATATATTAAACCAATATTTTGCAAGGCCCAGGCCTGGCCACGTTTATCTTTAATTTCATTATTAAGATCGAGCGCCATAAAAGAGCAATTCAAAGCTTCGTCATAATGACCTAGCCTCCAAAAGATTAGTGAAATCGTATCCATTGCCGTAGCTTCACCCTTTTTATCATTCAGAGCTTTAAAACGGTCCATCGCATTTTGAGCGTTTTGTAGCCCTTCTTCCAATTGAGATGAGATCAGCTGACAGTATCCCAAGTTTCTGTATCCATATGCCAGACCGATATCGTAATCTATTTTACGGGATAATTTAAGCGCGTCTTTGCTTAGTGAGAAAGCTCGTTTTGTGTCGGTGAGTCCCAATTCCCAGGCTAAGTCATTGAGGTGGTCAACTTTTTCCCTGGACTCAAGATCGACAGGGAGAGCTTTTAATTTATCTTCTAGAACTTTGATTTTTTCGTTCAATGGATACTCTGGATCTTGTTCATCCCGTCGCGGAGGTTGTTGCAAATGCATCCAAAGATAATAAAATTGTCATCCTGAGCGTAGCGAAGGATCTCTGAATTGTCATAAACCCAATAAAATCAAGAGATTCTTCACTTCGTTCAGAATGACATTTCGCTAGATATGTGTATTCTGCAACAGCCTGCGCGACGGGATCTATTTCCATATATTTGATAAAGTTGAATGTTATGCATAAAATAGGGTGAAAAAGCTCTTTTCTCGAATAAAAGTGATAAGGCTTATGAATAGGTCAGGTTAAGAGACTGTGTGAAAACAATATTAGTTGCAGATTTCCACAGATTTTATAACTATTTTCCAAAAGATTGAGACATGTCATTCTGGAAGAAACTTGTTAAAAAACAACACCTTACATAAACCATAACAAGATTCCTACGGAATGACAAAAAGTTGAACGTTATTGTGTTTTTGTGATGATATTGCATTTTCACACAGCCTTTTAATTGATGGGCAAGCGTATTTCGAAAGAAGTTTCCTTACCCGGTTTACTTTTAACAGTCATTTGTCCTTTATGTTTTTGAATAATACGATAAGAATTCGCCAGGTTAACCTGCATTCGCATACCGGTTTCTTTCTCGCTAAGACCAATATCAAAAATTTTATTCAGCTTATTTTTTGGAATGCCTCTTCCGGTATCCGAAATTTTAATATGGATAGTATTATCACTGGAGTTGGTTTTAATTTTTATCGTCCCTTTTTTTTCAATGGCTTCAACTGCATTTGCTAAGAGTGTAATAAAAACCTGGTTTAATTCCTGCACGTAGGCATTAATTTTGGGTATGGAACCATATTTTTTTTGCACTTCAATGGTACCGGGTAATTGTGGAGTAATCACTGCCAGGGAACTTTCTATGCAATCATGGATGTCCACCGATTGCAATTTGGCTTCATCCAATTTGGCGAAATTCTTTAAATTTTTGATGAGTTGTTTGATTCTTTGTGCTGCTTCAACGCTTTGTTGATTGTAAGAATGGATACGATCAATTTCTTCTAAGAGACTGCCGTTGCCATTTTCACGCTCTGTTTCTGCAAGACCATCCTTAATCCTTTGAACGCTGTGAATAATTTGCTCCATATTTTTAGTTGCTTCCGAAATCGGTGCATTGACCTCATGAACGATTCCGCTGATCAAATTAGCCAGGGCTGCCATTTTACCGGATTGTACCAACCGCACTTGCGCCAGTTTGAGTTTTTCGAGAGTGTCGGCTAATTCAACATTTCGCAGTCTTTGAATCTCTGCCTCCTTCTCGGATTTTTCGATCTCAAAACCAATTTGCAAATTCTTTAGTTTTGTGTCTATTTCTTCATTGAAAACTTCTTCCTTCACTTTTTGAAATTCTTTCTGGTGAATTAAAGACCTTTCGTAATTCCTGATAAGGTAATAAGCTTCCGACATCGCTTGATGAGTTTGATAGAGTTTTGGTTTTAGGCCAAGTTTAGTCGATATTGTCAACGATTTTTTAAGATAGGCCAATGCTTTTTGACCTTCTTTTTTTTGATTATATAATTTACCTAAATTAATCAGACTTGTCGTTTCTGCAGTTTTAGTTTCCAGTTCCTGGCGAATCTTAAGACTTCCTTCATAATAATTTAAAGCTTCATCAAGTTTACCTATAGCCATTTGAACATTGCCAATATCGTTCATCGCCCTGGCAATACTCAACTTGTGACCTTGATCCAAGAATATTTGCAAACATTTAAAGTGGTTTTCCAGGGCAGACTCGTATTCACCGAGACTGAAGTAAACAGTACTAATTCCACTAAGAGCCCTGCCTTTGCCCAATTCATTATTGATCTGTTCAAAAACATCAAGACTCTTAAAATGATAGTACAATGCCTGATCCGGATCGCCGATTTCCTGATAGACCCCGCCAAGGGAAGTCAATGTCCATGATTGGTATTCCAAACTGTCAATCTTCTCGTAAATCTTCAAGCCATCAAGCATGTATTTTAAGGCTTTTTCGTAATCACCTAATCCCCATTGAATCATACCAAATCCGGTTAAAATGTGAGCTTGCCCTTCTTTGTCATTTAATTCTTTGAATAATTCAAAAGCTTGTTTGCCTTTATTGATAGCAGCTTCAAAATCGCTTTGTGAATACAGATAATAGGTAGCCATCAACAAGCCCTTCGCTTTTCCCGAATCATAATTGTGGGCTAAGGATAATTCATAAGCTTCGCTACTATATTGGTATGCTTTCTTAATATCGTTGAAGCCAATTTCCCAGGCCAGTTTGTTAAGGGCATCAATCCTTTTTTTTGATTGATCCTTTCCAAGTCTGGCAAGTTCTTTTTCGAGTTCCGGGATTTTATTCATAACACATGCTGTTTTTTCTTTTTTGACAGGATTAACAAGATATACTGGATTTATATCCTGATAATCCTGTTTATCCTGTCTAAAAAAAACAGCTAATCTTTAATGAGAGGGTCCTAAAAAGATCGCATTGATCAAAAGCAAATTGAGGCCGTCAAAAAATGCTCGATAATTTGGATCCTGGGCAAAAGCCACTACATTACCTTGACCAAGTCGTTGGTGCATTAAATAAGCCTTGTTTGCAATTTGCTTTTTATAATCATCCCAGATAAACCCACTGAGCAGCACTTTGTCTTCAGGCATATAAAGTCCTACATTTCGTCCTTTATCCAGTTTAAGGGGTGTAAATATATTCCGGCCCTCGGTTAAAACATTTGCATCTCCGTCGTAACCAAAGGCAAGCCAATGCTCTTTATCGAGGGAAATGCGTAATATAGCGCCGGCCAAACTGGTCGGCAGCTCTTTCTCCGGCTGGATCTCTTTTTCCACATCGAAAGTCTTGGTCAGATCTGGTTTGTTTTCTTCATCTTTGTCTGTTTTATCTTTGTCTGTTTTATCTTTCTTTGGTTTATCAGGCTTGCCGCCTTTTAGCTCACGATTGGTTGCCAGCAAACCAACCTTTTCACCTGTCAACCAATAAGTGGCCTGGCCATAAGTTACCAGTGTGCCGCCACTCCTGATCCAATTTTTTATTCTCTCTGTACCGTCGTCTCCAAGAGCACGACTATAGCCGCCACGGGCGTTAGGTAAAATTATCACATTAAACTTGGTTAAATCCGCACTGCCTAATTGCTCCGTTCGGATGACTGTCACTGGATATCCATAAGTCTGTTCTATGATATACCTGGTCCAACCTGTGGAATAGGATGAGGTTGGGGTGTTGTAAGCCAAGGCAATTTTTGGTTTTTTCAAATATTTAACCTGACCGCTGCCGAAATTAACGCCTTCATCAACCCAGGATGAGTGGGTCGCAAAAATATCAAGGTTTTCTTCACCAGCAATTTTTGCCAGTTTTTCATATAAATCATCCGGATTGTTTTTGGTTTTGATAATCAGGGATCCGCTTGGATATTTTCTCCCTTCCAGGGAAAATGGCTTGTCGGACGAGAAAACTCTGATCTTTTCTCGGAATAGTCTCGCAAGCGCCCTGGCGGCGGAATGCGTTCCCCATTGAATAAGATACGCCAATTTTGCCTTACCGCTTATTTTTCCCACAGAAGCGGGAGTGTGCTCCAATTTTTTGAATTGACCCTTGGAAGGCACATGGGCCATATAAGCATCCACATCATATAATAATGGCAGCGACCAACCCGTGACATCGTAAATCTGGTTGCCCAATCTTTTTTTCTGCCGCCTGATTTGTTCCTGGATAAATTTATCATCCATTGAAACTTGCTTAATAAGCAAAGTTTTGGCCATGCGCTTTGCGGGTTGACTTAACGAGACAAGATAAGTTCCTGCGGGAAAAGTCTTCGATTGGACACCGCCATCGTAATAATCTTCCACTTTGCTATTGCTGAATGATTCTGTTGCTTGTTGTACCTCTACTCCTTGTGAGAGTAACAGCCCTGCCAGTTTAGCGGCGTGGTCAGGATCGTTTCCCGGGGTAAAAATAAATTCTTTGATTTGTTCACGACCGCCTTCTTCAATCGCTGAGCGACGATATTCATAAAAGTATTTCAGGAGATCCTGTCGATTTTTTGCGGAAGTCTCGGCAGTTGATAGTGAGGAAATGAAATGGTGCTGCACGGTTTCACGATAATGCATGACAGTTTCATCGCTTCGTTTTACTACCAGACCTCGGGTAGAAGCTTGCTCATAAGTCATTCCTATTGATCCATGAAACATCGGCCAGCCTTCACCATAACCTGGATAAAATGAATCAAAAACTTCGCGCGTAAAATAGTCGAACTTCATTCGGTCAAACCACCTGGCAATATCCTTACCGTAGTTTTTCAGCCATTGAAGTTGGGCAGGCGGTATTTCTGGATTTAACGGATCAGCCGGTGGCGCAAAATAATACGTCGAGTTTGAACCCATCTCATGTAAATCCACCACGACTTGCGGATACCAGTCTAAAAATAGCGCTACTTTACCCCGGGTTTCCGGCTGGGTTAATGCGAACCAATCCCGGTTCATGTCGAAAAGATAGTGGTTGGTACGACCACCAGGCCAGACTTCCCGATGCTCGGCAGACTGTTGGTTTTCGTCAGCCCAGCGGCCGCGAGTTTGGCGAAAATAATTGATGAAACGGTCGCGGCCATCCGGGTTTTGCATTGGATCGATGAGGACGATACTGTTTTGCAAAACAGATTGCGCCAGTGTATCATTGACTGCGGCGGCCAGGTGATAAGCGGTTAGCAAGCCGGCGTCTGTACTGGAAATTTCATTACCGTGTACGCCATAAGCCAACCATGTGATCGAAGGTAATGAGGCGATTAATTGATTTGCTTCCCTATCGTTGATGGTTTGTGGATTAGCAAGTTTTTTCATACCTGCTTTGATATCATCTATTCTTGCCATGTTTTCTTGTGAAGCGACGATGAGATAGTAAAGCGTTCGTCCTTCCCAGGTTTTTCCATATTCAACCACTTCGACATTTGGTGAAGCCTCGGCCAATGCTTTTATGTATTGCTGCACCTCGTGATGCATGGTTACCTTTTCACCCCATTTATGACCCACAACTTGCTGCAAAGTTGGGATATTTGGATTATAACTCGCATTCGGATAGAATTCGAAATCTTGTGAGTATCCTTTACCTGGAAATAAAATCATGGATAGAATAATCGTCAGTAACAATCTTAAACGCATGAACAACTCCTTTCTTTTGTTGAAATAAAATGTGCACCTGTTTTAAATAAACGATTGAGATGATTCAAAGGGAATACCTATCAACTCATTAATGCCTGAGCATTCCTGTAAATCTTTCTTGCAAAAACTTGTTTCCACATGCTTTTAGCGGGTAAGCCTGCTGTTCGAGCCCTACCAAAATGTCATTCCCGTCCCGCCTGGGCGGGATTATCGGGGATCTTTTTACGTTATCAAGCACGGAATAACACCCGCTTTAAGCATGCAGGAGTGACAAAACCTGTTCTCGGACAGCCTAAAAGCATGCGGGTGTTTTTCGTTCAGACACTAATTAGATACATAAGAAAGGTTTTAGCAAGGAATATTTTATATGATTTGCCAAATCAGAAAGATAAAACCACAGAACAGGACTCAAAAACCTGGAGTACTGAGGCAAAGACAATCGTGTTTGTGTAACTAAAGTCTCAACTCTTCCAATCTCCTGCAAGTTCACCAACAAAAGCATCGAAGCTGCGGGGGTCCTTTTTCAATATCCTTTTTTGTTGGATATAGTCCTCATCAGATGCAATAAATCCGTGATCCTGAAAATGTTGATACATAATCTTGAAATCATGAATCATCCATTCCGGCAAGAATTGTTTTGACTGTTCACCCCATGCTTCCAGATCGTTGCCGCCATAATGAATTTCTTTGTCCAAATGTTTACTAAAGATAGCTGCAATATCATTTCCGGTATGAACATCAGGTCCGACTAATGGGTATGTTTTCCCGTCATGGCCAGGTTCAAAAAATGCGTTTACGGCAGCTTCAGCTATGTCACGAACATCAACACGGTTAAGTCCAACATCGCCGACGGGTTGTGGATAAACTCCATACTCCATAATAGCCTGCTTAAACCAATAATCATTTTGATAATAATTATTTGGCGCTAAGATCGTATAAGCAATGCCGGATTCTTTTATGGCATTTTCGATAGGGACTTTTGTTTTAAAATGGGGAATATGCAACCCGTCATATAGATTATGAACGGATAAATAAATGATTCGTTTGATTCCGGCTGATTTTGCCGCTTCGACTGCCGCTAAACCCTGGGCTGTTTCAGTCATAGAAACGGCATTCAAAAGAAAGACATTTTCCATACCCTCAAAAGCAGGTTGCAAGGTATTCTTATCTTCTAAATTTGCTAAAACGCCGCTTACTCCATCCGGCAATTGATTTATTTTTTCTGTGGATTGCGAGGTAACCTTAACATTTGCTCCTTTTGCTGAAAGAAGTTTGACAACCTGGCTGCCAACAGTACCTGTACCACCAATGACCAATACATTCATGGGTATTCTCCTAAGTTTACTTGTGAAATTGGGTATTATCAAAATATGAATGGGTATAAAGTAAATGGATTTATTGAAGATTTCAAATAAAGAAATTGTGAAAAAAGAAGTAACAAAGAAATAAAAGAAGGTGGTAAAACGGCATTTATGTCGGATCAGAGAAA
>JADFJB010000069.1 GCA_022566355.1 candidate division KSB1 bacterium | reverse complement strand
ACAAATCAGGGAGTCGACGGGACTGGGACCTAATAAAAACTAGAGAATCTTCGCCTCAAACCGACAAGGAAAACAAGCTTAATAAACTCGAAATGCTAATATCAAAATCCTAAACAAATTCCAATGATCAAATTCCAAATACACCAAACAAAACGAAGAAACCTATTGAGGAGAGTAAATCAATTATGCCCTGTTTTTAATTTTGTACATTCGAATTTTAAATCAAAATAATTTTATTTCATCGCAAAAATATTTGACTCAAAATCAAAGTTGTTTTTCTGATAAAACATTTAATAGGTTTCATTGATAGATGATGCAAGCTGCTCTATTTGAAAAAGCATTCAAACTGGATTTAGTGAATTATCCTTTAAATAGGATGGGAGAAAAGGACCTTCGCATTCGGGTTGAAACTTGTGGAGTTTGTCGAACTGATCTGCATATCTATTCTGGTGAAGCTCCAGCCAGTCCGCCAGTTATTCTTGGGCATGAGTATGTTGGCGCCATCGTTGAAATAGGTTCTAAGGTTTCAGGATTTCAAATCGACGAGAAAGTTGCTGTCGATCCTAACATTACTTGCGGTTATTGTTCTTTCTGTAAAAAAGGTAAAGTGAATCTATGTAAGAACCTGGAGGCATTGGGGGTTAATATAGATGGCGGGTTTGCAGAATATTCAATTATTCCGGCCAGCCAGGCCTATCATTTGCCTGAAGATTTTCCAGCCAAGAGGGCTGCTTTTGCCGAACCCCTATCCTGTTGTCTGCGAGGAATTCAGCAAGCATCCATCGAAATGGCGGACTCAGTTGCAATTGTAGGTGGGGGAACGATCGGATTACTAATGCTACAATTAGTGCGATTAAGCGGAGCTGCAAAAACAATCCTTCTTGAACCCATTACTAGAAAACAAGAGATTGCAAAACAATTATCTGCTGATTTTGTCCTCGATTCGAATCAACATGATGTCGTAGACAAATTGAGAGATATCACCGAAGGTGGGGCAGATGTCGTAATTGAGTGTGTAGGATCTTCTAAAGCTGCTGAACTGGCGGTTAAAATTGCAAAACGAGGTGGAAGGGTTGTTTTGTTCGGATTAGCTGAAAGAAACGCTACAATAGAGTTGAACTTGCAGGATTTATTTCACCGCGAGTTAGCCATAAAGAGCTCCTTATTAAATCCTTTTACTTTCCAGAGAGCTGTTGATTTACTTATTTCAAACAAAATCCGGGTAGAACCTCTTGAGCCAGTATCTGTAGAACTCGAAAACATACCACAGCTTTTTTCTCGGTCATGGAATTCATCCATAACAAAATATCAAATTTTTCCATCTGCTTAAAACTTTAAAATTTAAAACTCTTAAAACAAGAAAGGAGGTAACAAATTAGCTGCATGTTTCCTTTTGTCTATTCATAAAAGGAATGGAAGGTTGTGATAATTCATGGGCTTTATTAACCTGTAAAATATGGAGGTAGTAAGTAATGAAAACTCTTGGGAAACTATTTTTTATTTTGATTTTGTCATCGATGTTTGTTGGCTTATCAAATGGTTTTGCTCAAATAAACTCAATTGGCAGCTTTGAGGGTGATATGCCATCTTACTGGACTAAGGGCAGCGAGTCTGGTGCGACCTTGACATGGGCGAAGGATGAGTTTCGTTCGATGGGTCGTTCCCTGAAGATCCACAAGCCAACGGCCACGGCTGATTCGGCTTCCTGGATTTCCACAAACATGGTCGACTATTGGTCGCCACGACACTCAAAAGATGTTGATATCAAGATTGGCGCTTATATCAAGACCATGAATGTCAACACGAATCCTACGACGGATGATGAGCGTTGGTGGATCTCCTATTCATTTTGGGATGAAGCGGGAGCTCTGATCGGTGAAACCAAGCTTCCTATCGACCAAAGCGTTGCCAGTAGTTCTGGTTTTGTTGCGGATACAAACGCAGTTGGTGAAACGATCTTACCGGTAGAAGCGTGGACCACGATCATCAAGTTTGTTGGTGGCAAGGATGCGACCGGCACAGTTTGGGCGGATGATTTTCTTCACGTAGGTCGTGGCGGCCAATGGGCCGGGCAAAACTGGAACCAGTCCGTCGGAGTACCGGAAGGCTGGTTGTACTGGTTTCCGCCCATCGGTGGCAACGATGGCCGCATTGAAAACGGCTTTGAAAACACCATTGTGACAGATGAAGAAGCTTATCACGGATTAAACTCCTTGAAGTTTGATTTGCCGTTTGACCGTATACCACATGATGCCTGGGTAGGTACAAAACGATACTTGATAAATAGTGAGAGTGTTGCCCCTTCTGGTACATCGATCTTAAATGATATATCAACATTATCAGGTGTAAGTGGCGGTGATGTGCTGAGAATAAGTATGTGGCTAAAGGCCAGCAGTTTGGTGCCTGATTCTGCCGCAGCTTATCCTGGTACCTGGTCTGTTGGGATAACACCGATTTTTCACAGCGGTTATCGAAACAATGACCCATATGATGAAATTGGCGCCCATGATTGGGTATATACCTTCCCACCTGTAACCGAATTCGGCTGGACACAATTTTATATCGATGTTACGGTTCCGGATGACCCAAATGTAAAATCACTATCGGTGAGACCGCACGTGTATTCAAGATTCACAGGTACGGTTTATTATGATAATTTGACTGTGGAAAAGTTGAACATCACGGATGTTGACAAGGGAATCACTTTAAACGGACTTCCCAAAACCTACGAGCTGGGAAACAACTATCCGAATCCCTTCAACCCGTCCACTTCGATTCAATATGCTTTACCTCAGGATGGGAATGTTCGTTTGGCAATTTACAACGCACTTGGCCAGAGGGTTAGAGTGCTTGTGGATCAGGCTCTTCCTGCTGGACGACATGAGGTGGTTTGGAATGGTAAGGACGATCACGGCAAAACTCTCGGATCTGGCATCTATTTCTACCGTCTAGAGATCGGCAGAATTGCTTTATCCAAAAAGATGCTTCTAATGCAATAGTATTGTATTAATTTGGCGTGGGGCGCCGTAACATTCTGGCGCCTCAACGTCAAATTTTAGGCTCAACCTAAAAACGAGCGCTTTTCAATATTAAGACAGATCAACAAGATGAAAAAAGATCATCAAATTACAAATGAAATAAGGTCGTTCCTTAATAAAACCATTAAAACGGTTATAGAGTTATTGTTTATTTCTTTTTAACACCCGACTTAAATCGGGTGTTAATAGGATTTTTAAAAGGGTTTCAACCGTTTTGGCGGTTTTTGAATTGAAGATAGAGGAATTAATTTATTCTCCAAATGGTGGATGTTCCCTTTTTTTATGAGTTACCTTTGATTTGATAATTCAGTTTGGATCCTTACTTTGAAAAAATGAAAGTAAAAGTGAAATTCCATTTTATGTCGATTCAAAAACTTCTTTGGAAAGTCTCTTCTTATAGCTTAGTATTTCTGGTTGTTGCAACAACTGCCGCATGGGCTGGAACTACGGGGAAAATTGCCGGCAAAGTCTTGGACGCGACGACCCAAGAGCCACTCATTGGGGTGAATGTCGTTCTTGTAGGGACCAACAAAGGGGCAGCTACCGATTTAGATGGAAATTACTTTATCTTAAATATTCATCCAGGTAATTACCAATTAAAAGCCATGGCCATTGGCTATACTTCTTACATTGTAAATAATGTCAAAGTCTCCATAGACCTGACAACACGGGTGAATTTTAAGCTGGAACCTGCGGCCATCGAAATGGGTGAAGTTATAATAAGCGCCGAGCGGCCAATCGTCCAAAGAGATTTAACATCAACAATTGCTAAGGTGGACGGCGATCAAATTGCCATGCTGCCTATTGAGGATGTGGCCACGGTCGTAAACCTTCAGGCAGGCGTGGTTAACGGGCATTTTCGTGGAGGCCGGTCGAACGAAGTCAAATATTTGATTGACGGTGTTTCCGTAGTAGATGTTTTCTCAGGTGATTTCTCCATACAGGCCGAAGTCAATGCAATAGAAGAAGTGCAAGTACTCACTGGTACTTTTAATGCTGAGTATGGTGAAGCGCTTTCCGGTGTGGTGAACCAGGTTACCAAAATTCCAAAGGATTATTATTCGGGGCAATTTTCCGCATATAGCGGTGATTATGTGAGTGGTCGAAGGGAGGTCTATAGCAATATTGATGATATTTCACCATCCGATATATACAATCTCCAGGGCAGCTTAAGCGGTCCTGTTCCCGGCCTTAAGAATCTGTTGAAATTCTTTTTGTCTGGGCGGTATCTAAATAATGATGGTTACCTTTATGGCCAAAGGATTTTCAATCCCTCCGATTCCTCAAATTTTTCCGCTAATGATCCACAAGAATGGCATGTAGGTTCGACTGGTGATCGGGCATTTGTCCCAATGAATTTTAATCAGAGGCTGACTTTGCAGGGAAAGCTTTCGATAAAAGCGGGAGCTGCTAAAGGAATTGTTTTACATGGATTTTATCAAAAACGGGATTACAGAGATTACAATCATCGATTTCAATTAAATCCGGATGGGGACTATCTACGATTTCAGAGGGGATCGTTGTTCAGCGCCGGTTACACACATGTCTTCAGCGGTTCTGCTTTCCTGGACCTGCTTGCATCGGTTTTTACGACGAAATACGAACAACGGGTGTTTGAAAATTCCCTTGATCCCAACTATGTCAATCCTGAAAGAAAACGGGATGTAAGTGGAAATGCTTTTCTGAGTGGGGGCACTGAAAACTGGCATTTCTCACATCGCACTCAAACCAAAACAGGCAAAATAGATTTTGTCGCCCAGATTTCACATATTCACCAGGTTAAGACCGGTATGGAAGTGAAATTGCATAATTTGAATTACGAGGATTTTCAAATCCATGTAGACGCTTCCAGTGGATTCCAACCTGCGCTATCGCAGCCTGGCAGCTTCGATTTCAATACATATGAAAACAATCCTTATCAATTGGCTTATTATATTCAAGACAAAATTGAATTAGAATACCTGATTGTAAATGTCGGGGTTCGTTTCGATTATTTTGAACCAGACGGCGTCACCTTTAATGATCCTGACAGTATAGACATTCTGGATGATCTGAAACCGCCTTATCCAGGGAACCTGTTTTCCAAAGCGACAGCCAAGTATCAAATGAGTCCCAGGATCGGTATCTCGTACCCAATCACAGACCGTGGCGCTATTCACATCTCCTATGGCCATTTTTTTCAGACCCCACCATTTGAGGCATTGTATAAAAATCCAAATTTCAGGATTCCATTGACTGGAAATTTCCCGGAATTCGTCGGTAACTCTATTGGCAATGCTGATTTGGAACCACAGAGAACGGTTATGTATGAAATTGGTTTACAACAGGAGGTGGCTGAAAATCTTGGCGTAACAGTCACGGGCTACTACAAAGATATGCGCAATCTCCTGGGAAATGAAATTCACATAAAGAATGATTTTCGAAAGTTCAGTAAATTTATTAATCGCGATTACGGCGCAGTGAGCGGCATAACTGTTTCGCTTGAAAAACGGTTAGATGAAGGTTTTGGAGCCAATCTTGATTATACCTACCAGGTTGCGGAAGGGAATGCCTCGGATCCGAATGATGATTTTAATAAGGCCCAGGCAAATCCACCCATTGAAATCAATAAACAACTCGTGCCTTTAAACTGGGATCGCCGGCATTCTCTCAATTTTACAGTTACAATCGGAACTCCGGGTGATTTCATCACAAGCTTTATCGGACAGCTAGGTACTGGACTTCCGTACACACCATCGTTGCAAAATCAAAGGACTGGGTTGGAAAATAGCGACAACAGACCTTCTTTCTTTAATGTTGATCTTTACATGACCAAGCATTTGAAGTTATCAGGTCAGGATTTTTCCCTATTTCTTAAAGTCTTCAACCTGTTCGATAATTCGAATGAAATTGAAGTTTTCGGGGATACGGGTAGAGCGGCGTATACGCTCGAATTGACGCGAGCGCAACAGGCTCCCCGTGGTGTTAATACGTTGGAAGAATTTTTTATACGGCCTGATTTTTATTCAGCGCCGCGTCAGATTGTTCTGGGTTTTAAATATTCATTCTGAAATTTTATCTAAATATATCAAGAGATTTAGGAGACATTTTGATTCGGCTAGTACTTACAAGAAAAAAATTAATTTTGGCCCTCCTGTTTTTGGCCGTAAACATATTCTCCGGATATGCGTCCGCTCAAAGGCTGGTAGATAAGAATAAAGGTGACCACAGGCATACCAAAAAGGGGATTATGGACGGAAATCTTGTGGAAACAGTTTATTACAATTTCGGTGAAATTGCTGATTGGTTAAACGAACCGAGCCGTAGCGGTGTGTGGCCGAAAGGTACAAACCATACTTATGTGGATGGTATCGCAATCATTGTACAGGCTGAAGCTATAGATCCACGGGGGAATATTATTCATCCATTGGAAACCAACTATTATGAATTTACACGGCATGATCCTTCAGCTGGTGTAACCTATGGCTGGTGGCCTTTGCCTGGTTATGCAAATCCTTTCCAATCGAATCCAGCTCAAAGTAACCGGCCGCAAACATGGCCAACCCATTGGCCTGACCGCCCAAGCGATTGGGATGGCGTCTGGAATGGATTTTTCGGTAAAGGTGTGCAGAATGCAGATGTGGAAACCTACTTCGTCTTTGATGATAATGAAGATCGCGAGTATATCCTTAAGAATAATTTTTATCCTGATTCTCAAGATACGACTCGCGGTGGATTAGGGATGCAAGTGCGTGTGCGTGGCTTTCAATGGTCACAGGTTCTTGCAGAGGATGTAATTTTTTGGCTGTACGAGATCACTAATATAAGTAATACGGATTACGAAAAAACGCTCTTTGCACAATACATCGATTGGGGAATAGGTGGACATGATAACTCGTCAAATAATGCTGGAGATTATGATGACATTCTGGATATTTCATATGCATGGTCTACTGTACCCTTTGGCAGTCCTGGAAGTTGGCGTCCGGTCGGGTTGGCGGCTTATGCGTTTCTGGAAAGTCCGGGAATATCGGATGATTCTAAAGACAATGATATGGATGGATTGACCGATGAACGTCGAGATAATGACGCCAAAAATTTTATTGAAAGTCCTCTCGACGATCCCTTTTTAACAAATGTATTCCAGGACACCACAAATTTTCGACAGTTTTACGGATATTCCTGGAGACCTCATTGGGATGCTGATGAAAATGCCAATTGGCGGACATTTCTCGATGTGAACGAGAACGGTGTATGGGATAAAGGGGAACCTCTCAACGATGATGTCGGAACGGACGGTATTGGAGTATTTGATGAAGAATATACTGATCCTGATCCAGATGGTACTGAAGCCAACGGCAAACCAGACCAGGGTGAGCCCAATTTTGGTATACTGGATAAGGATGAATCGGATCAGCTTGGTCTCACGGGATTTTTGATATTTCCGGTTCATACGCCGTATGATCTGGATAACGATGAAGAAAACTGGGGCGCTCTTTCTGCATTGCCGGCACCACACGGGCAATCTCTTGTTGGTGTAAATCTCGCTAATTTTTTTTCTAGCTATTTATTCCACCTTTTTGGCAGAGACACCTACAGTGCTCTTACAGGAGAGAATCAGGAGGTAGGAGAGACCGAACGGTTCTCAATGGCGCTTATATTTGGCATAGATAGGGACGATATATTTCGCAGGAAAAGGACAGTACAACAAATCTACAATGCGAACTATCGTTTTGCAAAACCGCCGGAGAAACCTATTATTAAAGTTGTCGCCGGGGATAAACGAGTGACACTCTATTGGGATGATCGGGCAGAATTCACTTTTGACGCTTTTTATCAGAAATTCAATTTTGAAGGATACCGTATCTACCGAAGTACTGAACCTAATTTCTTGGAAAGTAAATTGATAACCGATGCTTTTGGCAAACCAACCTTTCGCAAACCTCTTGCACAATTCGACTTGGTAGACGGCGTAAAGGGCCTTCACCCTATTGATGTGAATGGAGCATTGTTCAACCTGGGTAATGATTCAGGTTTACGGCATTCCTATATTGATACTACAGTCCAGAATGGTCAAACCTATTATTACGCTGTCGTTGCGTACGACCAGGGATTTACAACGACGACAATAGAGGGTGAATTTTTAGGAATTCCGCCTTCTGAAACGACGAGCATCATAAAAGTCGACATTTCCGGTCATCTTGAAACTGATATCAATACTGCGGTAGTCACCCCACATGCTCCAGCAGCAGGTTATATAGCCCCGGAAATCAACCTTCTATCACATATAGGACCCGGGACAGGACAAATCTCTTTGCATGTGCTTGATCCTGATTCTCTAAAAGATATGCACACCTATTTCTTAGAGTTTCAAAACTCTGCTGTTTTTCAAAATGATGCAAATCCGTCTTATCGTTTAATCGATTTCACATCAGGTGATACGCTTATTAATTTGACATCACTTATTTCTGAGGAAGAACAAACACCGGTGCTGCATGGATTTGCCATCGACATTGATAATGACGCAAATGTCGTAATTGATAATGATGAGACCGGTTGGAAAAATGGGGATAGTAATTATATCGTCCGGGTTGGATTTGATTCACGATTTGCACCGGCGTATAATTCAAAGCGAGTGCCATATCCGGCAGATTTTGAAATAACATTTTTGGAAGCCGGGGAAGGGGATATGTCGTTTCCTGCAACAGGATTTAGCAAGCCACAGGCTTCAAATATAGTTGTCCGAAATACCACCGAGGGCATCGACAATTTCCAGTTCATCTTCAGAGACGTCAACTCTGATGAATTATTCAATGCTCCGGATGCGATTTTTTTCGTTTCCGGGAATGCATTAGGAGAACCCGCAACTTCTTTTTCAAATTTAAGAGTTGGATGGTCTGTCACTTTCATCGAGGACACAACCATAACCCAGACAGAACAAAGAACTCCACAACCTGGTGATGTTTTTAGAGTAGTTATCAAAAAACCTTTTCGCTCAGGAGAGTATTTTGAATTTTCTACAAAAGCGCCTTCATTCGATCAGGAAGTTGCAAAATCAGAATTAAATGACATTGCTGTGGTACCCAATCCTTATGTTGGAGCTGCATCCTGGGAACCCCAAACTGCAAGTATCGGGCGTGGAGTAAGGCGAATTTACTTTATTAATTTACCGAATGAATGCATTATTCGGATTTATACGATGGCAGGGCGCCTGGTGCAAACGTTGGAGCATAAAAGTGCATTTAGCAATGGACAGGAAGCCTGGAACCTGGTCTCGAAAGATGGTATGGATATAGCTTACGGCGTCTATGTTTTCCATGTGGACGCTCCGAAAATCGGTTCTAAAATTGGCAAGTTTGCAATTATAAAATAGCTGCATAATTATAAGGAAACTTCTGATAAATAAACAGAATGTCATTTCGACGATGCGAAGCGAGGAGAAATCTTGTCTTCGAACAAATCATATTCGGAATGTGATCATAAGATTTCTCGTCGTAAACTCCTCGAAATGACAGCAGAAAGTTATTTTTTAGAAGGTTCTAAAAGGAAAATATGTATAGACAATTATTGATTTTATGCATTTGTTGCTTTTTTTCAAACTCATTGTTTGGACAGGGTTTCATTACGGATGTTTCAAAATCTGGAACTTCTGTTGCGACATTCTTAGAGATTGCCATCGGGGCGCGGGGTGTTGCAATGGGCGGCGCTAACGTGAGTATAGCGAATGATGCTACTGCGCTCTATTGGAATCCTGCAGGAATTACAAGGCTGGCTGGCAATGATGTTGTAGCGCTCCATACGCGTTGGATAGCAGGCACCAATTTCGATTTCTTGGGCATCGTTGTGAATATGGGAAATTTTGGCAGTTTGGGATTTAGCTTCACTGCCCTGACCATGGATGATATGGCGGTGAGAACCGTGGAAATGCCAGATGGCACGGGTGAATTTTTTAAAGCCGGCGATATTGCCGCCGCTGTTTCTTACGCCAGACAATTAACAAATCGTTTTTCGATTGGTCTTACGGCAAAATTTATTCAACAAAATATCTGGCATGAAAGCGCTACAGGATTTGCCCTGGACGCGGGAACCACTTTCAGGACTGATTTGTTTGGAGGCATGATCATAGGCGCGTCTATTTCGAATTTTGGAACTAAAATGCAACTCTCCGGCCGTGATACCAGGCTCTTTGGCCGGATCGATGAATCGAAGTTGGGCTCAAATGAGCGAATTCCGCAAAACATCGAATTGGATTCCTGGCACTTACCGATTTTATTTCAATTTGGGGTATCTACAAATTTGATGGCTCGAGGAGATTACCAGTGGATAATTGCAATTGATGCACTCCACCCTAGTGACAATTATGAAAGTTTGAACATTGGAACAGAAATCGGATTTCGGGATTTCTTTTTCCTCAGGGGTGGATATCAGTCATTATTTTTGGATGAAGCCGAAGGAGGATTGTCATTCGGGATTGGTACAAAATCCAAAATGCTATTTCGGAATGCTGAAATTCGCGCCGATTATGCATTTCGCAATATGGAAAGGTTGGATAGTGTGCATGTGTTTTCTCTCGGTTTAAGTTTCTGATGATATTAATATTATCAAAATTCCGTGCAAACTTGTAATGAGACCTGGCTATCTAACTGGATATTTCTCCTGCCTACTTCTATTACTTTCTTTTGATTCACAGATTTATGGTCAAAGTGCTTTTCTTTTTCAAGATGGTCTGAACGGCTATTTGGGCTGTAGTGACGTACATATATTTGCCGATAAACCAGGTTGGAATACGGGTAACGAGCCCCTTCTTGAAGCTACCGGCAATGGTGGTTTGACCGATGCCAAACATACCCTTATTCGATTTGATCTTAGTTCTATACATTCATCTACCCAAATTGACTCAGCTTTTTTATCTCTGTATTTTTATGCCAGGCGAACTCAACAGACAGGTAATAAAACCCTGGCAATCTATAAATTAAATCGTCCCTGGGGAGAAGGAACAGGGCTGGATCCCGGCGGTCTGGATGGACGCCCAGCGGTTTCCGGTGAAACAAACTGGCAATATGCAATGTTGGATAATCAATCATGGGCCATCCCCGGAGCGGATGGAATACCGATTGACAGATCTGCTGTGTTGCAGGATTCCATCGTTTTTACACCAACTCATAATGCAAAAACCTGGCATAATTGGAATATTTTGGAGTTATGTCAATTTTGGATCAATCATCCCGACAGCAATTTTGGTATGGTGGTCAGGGAAACGAAAATCTCAGCTGAATGGGGAATCCTGGATTTCGCTTCAAGCGAAAACCCTGAACCTGGCATTCGGCCGCAATTGTTTATTCAAGCCGGCGCCGCTGACCAAACTATTGTTCGTAGTGTATCGGAAACTCACTCCTCCAACATCTTTCGTGTAACTGCATGGATTTTAGGAGATGAAAATCAAAATGGCACTGCGACAATTTCGTACAGAAAGGTCGGTTCATCAGACTGGTCTGAAGAAAATTCTATGGAAAAATATCGAACGTATTATGCTGCCGACATTAAAAATCTATTAGTAAATACTGCTTATGATATACAAGTTACATTTCAGGATCCCGATGGAATTCAGGGTGAAAACCCGGTGTTATTGTCAAATATTCTAACTGGCTCCGGCTTGAAAGGGGGATTCATCAATTTTGCACATCTGGATTTTTTGACTGAAACGATCCAGGTTGACGGTGATTCAATGGCAATCGTTCATATCTATTCCAGTTTCCCTGATTATACGTGGCTCGGTGACTCGGATGAGGGCATCGCTGCTGTGGATGACGCCGCCCGCGCTGTTGTGGCTTATTTGATGCATTTTCAAGAATCGGAAAGCCAAAGTAGTTTGAACAAAGCGACCCTTCTTCTAAATTTCTTGTTCAGAATGCAGGATGCGGATGGCGGTTTCTATAATTTTATCTGGCCAGATTTTTCGATCAACAAGAATGGCGGCACGAGTAACAACAATAGTTTCAATTTCTGGGCAAGTCGAGCTTTATGGGCAATGGGATTTGCCTATAATACTTTAGCGAAATTAAATGTAGAATTCGATTTGCGAACTGAGCTGGAAACCCGCATTAGAAAAGCAATTAAAAAAGCAGATTCTTATACCTGGAATGCTTATAACTATGATACAATACATGGTTTTCAAATTCCGGCGGCGTCCTGGCTTCTAAATAATGGAGCGGATCAATCTTCAGAAGCGGTTTTGGGGCTTGCATACTACTATGAAATTTCACAAGATCCAAGGGCTGGGGAACTTTTAACAAGGCTTTGCGATGGGATGGCTTTATTCCAGATCGGGGATGCTCTCGAATATCCGTTCGGAGCGCACTTGTCCTTCGTTCCGAATATTTATCTTTGGCATGGCTGGGGTAGTCGTCAATCGCAGGCGCTGGCGCTTGCCGGAAGAATCATGAACCGCGAAGATTGGATTCAATCGGCAAAAAATGAGGCCGATAATTTTTATCTTCACATTCTCACCTCGCAACAAATTCACGAATTGCGCCCTGGACCCATCTTCTATCCACAGATTAACTATGACATCAGTCCCATCGTCGGTGGATTGATGGAGATATTTCGAGCGACTGGGGAAGAAAAATATGCCAGGTACGCCGGGTTATTTGCTGCCTGGTGGACTGGGAACAACCCCCAATCATTTGCTATGTATGATTCTACATCAGGACGAAGCTTCGACGGACTCGAAGAAAATGGAGTCAACTTGAACAGTGGGGCCGAGTCTGTAGTAGAGTGCTTGATCGCTTTACAGGATGTTTATTATAGTCCGGCTTCAATGCCGTTTTTATCCTATTCGAGCGTTGCGGATAACCGCTATTTACTCATGGAAGCTGAAAGCTATTCCGGGATTGTAACGGGTCCGCCGCAAACAATATCAGCCCGAAATCTTGGAAATGCGCAATTCAGCAATAATCGTTATTTACAATTAACTTTTCGTGATCGAGTTAGATATGAATTTTTCGTACCCGATCCATTCAATTGGTCGGGAGAATACCAGCTTTATGTTCAATTTGTACATCAAACAGGTGGAGCTAACGAAGTTGCAATTGATGTTTCCTTCGAGAATGGCCAGGTTTTATCGTCTCTGCAGGGTGGCGCAACCAGCCAATTTTTATGGGTTGATCGAGTCGGTTCTCCAATATATCTTGGTCCAGGCGCTCACACAATGGAAGTTTCCTTCTCAGGCGCCAATATAGATAAGAGCGCAAAAGTTGATTTTTTTCTGCTACAACCTGTGGATCAACGAAAAGTATTTGCCAATCCAACCGGAGATACCCTTTCGATTACCAGGTTTTTTCCATTTACAGTTGGTATTGACGAAGATGCTAGAGATCGAAAGTCAATATCCACTGTTTTATGGAGAAATTATCCTAATCCATTTAATGAACAAACCACTTTTTCTTTTGAGTTGGGAAAAGATAGTTATATAACTTTTAA
This sequence comes from candidate division KSB1 bacterium, assembly GCA_022566355.1. Lineage (NCBI taxonomy): Bacteria > Pseudomonadati > Candidatus Zhuqueibacterota bacterium. The sequence goes on along the minus strand of JADFJB010000069.1, from coordinate 10,641 downwards.
AATATATAATCTTCTCGGCAATGAAGTAGAGACATTGATTAATCAAAAAGTCGCCGCAGGTTACCATAAGGTTGCATGGGAAGCAAGTCGGTATCCAAGTGGTATCTATTTTAGTTTATTAAAGACAAAATCACAACGTTTCAGCCAGAAAATCATTTATCTCAAATAGGATCATATGTTAAAAAAAATCATTACCTATGTATTTTTTCAAAAATATTTTATTCGGAGTATGGCTGCAACCGGGATAAAGGAGTGAGTTTATGGTTTTTAATAAAGAGAGAGTGAATTATGGTCAAGTGCTTATTTATGTAGCCTGCTCCATCCTTTATTTGAGTTGTAGCAATCCTAATAAATCAATTGTTTCCTTGAGTAATCTTGCTCATCTAAATCGTCTTTATGAAGAAATTACAATTGATGGGCATGAGATAGCAATTGTACACATCTATTCCGAATACCCGGATTATGGTTGGGTTGATGCCGGGGATGAGGGGATCGCTTGCGTGGATGATGCAGCGCGAGCAGCGGTCGTTTATTTACGGCATTTTGAATTTACCGGTGATACGACTAGTTTGCAACGGGGCAGAAAATTGATTGACTTTTGTCGATTTATGCAAGATGATGATGGTCAATTCTATAATTTTATTTATTCAGATTATTCGATAAATCAAAAAGGAAAAACCAGTTTCAAAAGTCTCGGCTGGTGGGCAGGTCGAGCAATTTTGGCGATGGGAGAAGGATATCGAGTTTTTATTCAGCAGGAACCAGAATATGCGACTCTATTAGGGAAACATATTCAGATGACCTTTTCACACATCGACACGCTTTTGACGAATAATGCAAATATTGATACCGTCGGTGGTTTTTTAGTCCCCCAATGGCTGCTTTATAACTCGGCCTCGGATGCAACTACAGAACTTGCGCTGGGTTTGGCCAGTTATGCCAGGGCTTCAAATGACGAGCGTGCAATAAAATATTTGGAACGATTTGCCAGTGGTATGATTGCTATGCAACTGAGCAATCCGGAAGAATATCTTTACGGGGCATTTTTATCGTGGAAAAATATATGGCATGGCTGGGGTAACAGTCAGACACAGGCTTTGGCGGAAATATCCAGGGTAATTCAGAATCATGATTTTTTAAATGCCGCTGAACTTGAAGCGCAGTATTTTTATCCTTATTGGATATCTCAAGGCTGGCCGCGTGAAATCGAACTGAGCAGGACTGACAGTTTGCATGCTGTCAGGGTGGATTCCTTTTCCCAAATTGCCTATGCACTACGGCCTATGATCGTAGGTTCTCTGAGACTGTTTGAAATTACCGGTAAGGAAGAGTATGCCGAATTAGCTGGTGAATTGTCGACATGGTTTTTTGGCGCCAATCCTGCACAAGCTGAAATGTATGATCCAAAAACCGGACGATGTTTTGATGGAATCCTTTCCAGTAAAGAAATTAATCGCAATGCCGGCGCGGAATCCACCATTGAGGCCTTATATTCAATTCTTGAAGTGGAAAACAATCCAATTGCATTCAAAAAACTGAAGGGATATTTAGATCTACGAGATAATTAAATTGATAATCAGGCAATTTATTTTCTATTTATTCATTCTTTTAGGGAGTTTTGGCTGTGGCGCCCAGATCGAATTGGAAGAAAATGTTCTTGCTAAAGTTGATGACAAGATTATCACAGTCGATGATTTCATCAAGCGCGCCGAGTTGACGCCACGGATAAGAATATTCAGTGTGAATGGGTATTCCGGCAATCGCGCGCTTTTAGAGATGCTGATAGGTGAGAAGCTGTTTGCTATCGAGGCTATTCAATCCGGATTAAACCTGGATGGTGAATTCAAAAGGAAAATTAGTATTATTGAATCTCAGGCGGTTCTGCGTGAATTGTACGCCGATGCAGTTATGAACCTCGTTAATATTGAGGAGGAGGAAATTCACAAGGCATTTGATCGTTTGCAAAAAACCATCGTGATAAAGCATTTCAGCGCCGAGACGCATAAAGACGCAGTTAGTTTTCGCGAACTGGTTGAAGATGTTGGTTCTTTCGATGCAGCGCTGCGCAAAAAAATGGGTGAAGATTACGACGAAAAAAGTCATATCGCTAAACTTACATGGGGCAAGGTTAATGAAAAATTAGAGAATTCAATCTATAAACTTAAACCCAATGAAGTGTCAATCCTCGAAGTAAATGGCGGGTACCTTGTTCTGAAGATCGACAATATTATCGTAAATCCTCTCCGGACAGAAAGTCAGTTTTTTCAAAAACGGAGTGAAATAACCAAGATCCTTCGAATGCGTAAGGCGGATGCACAGTCGGATAAATTCGTGGATGATTTTATGAAGAGAAATGGTGCAAAGATAGAAGGTAGAAACTTTGGTCTGCTTGTCCGCGAAATCGAAAAAAATGTTAAAAACATTTCATTAAAACAGCCGGAAATAGCGCCAATAAAGTTGATGTCAAGTCTGGGTGAATCAGAATTAATCCGTCAAAATTGGAATGAAGCTGTTGCAAGCTTCAAGGATGGAGTTATGACAATTGGCGATGTTGTTCAGAAATTGTCTAATCGTCCGAACCCGATGGATAAACGTTCCATCACCGATGTAAAAGTGACTTTTAGCAACATTCTACTTGAAATAATCAGGGATGAATTGTTGGCGCGAGAGGGAGTTCGCCGGGGTTTGCATAAGCGCAAAGAAGTTCGAGACGAGCTTCGAATTTGGCGTGACTATTTTTTGTATAATGGCATGATAAACAGTTTGGATATGAAAGCTCAATCTTCAGAAGACATTGTTTTTTCCGAAAAACTACAAAAATTAAAAACACAAATTCCGGTTTCAATTAATATGAAAAAATTAAATTCAATTAAGCTGACTGACATTCCTTTGCTTGCGGTACGGTCGGGGCAATCAAATCAGTTAGCTGTACCACCCTGGCCACAGGTTTTCTAATTAAGGAGTGTTATTCTAAATGTTCAAACTGAAGCGAAGTGATAAGATTATTTTACAACCAATCAAGGAAAATTCATGGGAATCACAGGCAGCCTTCAATCCTGCTGCGATTCGAGATGGTGATTCTGTTCATTTGCTTTATCGAGCTGTCGAGGGAGATAATTTTTCAACGATTGGATATGCTCGTCTTGATCGGAATGGTGAAATTCGGGAACGCCGACAAAAGCCCCTGATAAACCGAGAGTATGATTATGAAAAACAAGGAGTTGAAGATCCAAGGATATGCAAGATAGATGACTGTTACTATATATTATATACCGGATATGACGGCCAAACCTGTCGTGTGTGTTTGGCGTCCACATATGACTTCAAAAAAATTACTAAACATGGTGTTGTTATCCCAGATATTTTGGACAAGGATGCAATGTTTTTTCCAGAACCGGTTAAAGGTAAACTAGTTTTGATGCATCGCATTGAGCCTAATATTCAGATCGCGGAATTTGAGGATATCAATCACCTCCTTAAAATCGATGAGGGATTTTGGCCCCATTATTTTTCTCACCTGGATGATTTTACGATCATGCGTCCTTTGTACTCATGGGAAGCTGAAAAAATCGGTGGGGGTGCGCCGCCAATTAAAACAAAAGAAGGCTGGTTAGTTATTTATCATGGGGTGGATCGAGATTTAATCTACCGAGCCGGCGCTGCGTTGTTAGACCTGGAAAATCCAAATAAGATCTTGGCCAGGTTTCCGGAACCCATCCTTGAACCCGAACATGATTACGAGAAGCAAGGTGATGTGCCTAATGTTGTTTTTCCCGAGGGCGCCGTTGTGTTTGATAACCAACTACAGGTTTATTATGGCGGGGCGGATAAGGTTGTCGGGCTTGCCGTTGCCAATCTTGACGAGCTCTTGCAAGAGTTAATGAAATACAAGGTTTAATGTTTGATTAAAATGCATATTTCCACTTCAAAGCTATTATTGAATGGCGCTTGGTTGTTCCAACCGGATTGGAATTCACCGAACATAAAAACTTTACCGAAAAAGTTATTGAGCCCGGATGAGTGGCTGCCGGCCGTAGTCCCAGGCAGTGTTCATACCGATCTTATGAAAGCAGGTAAGATTCCGGATCCATTCGTTAATGAAAATGAAAATATAGTGCAGTGGATTGCGGAGATTGGATGGAAGTACCGGCGAGAATTTGAAATGGATCGCGAAATTCTTAGTGCGCCAATAATCGAATTATGCGCTGAAGGTCTCGATACTTTCGCCCAAATTTATATCAATGGTAAACATGTTGGGGAGACAAACAACATGTTTATTCCAAATCAATTTGATGTAAAGTCCTTACTCCATGAGGGGAAAAATAATATTGAAATTATCTTTGACTCGCCCATTGATCAAGTAAGGAAACTTGAGAAGAAGCACGGTAAACTGAATGTCGCCCTGGATAGTTTTCGTGTGTACGCCCGCAAAGCGCAGTACAGTTTTGGTTGGGATTGGGGACCAAAGTTGGCTACCAGCGGTATTTGGCGGCATATCTATTTGGCTTATGGAAATATTCTCTTGCACAATCTTAAAATTAATTCCGACCTGGATGCTTCATTAAAAGAAGCGACGGTTCAGGTTGAAGCGGAAGTTTCTTGTGTTGCAGTTAAATCGATCGAATGGAAAATAACGATTGAAGGACCGGATTACTGCTCAACAGTAGAAATACGAAGCGCCGCCGGTAAACAGGATTTCCAATTCAAGATAGAAAACCCAAAGTTATGGTGGCCTAATGGATTCGGAGAACAATTTTTATATAATGTGAAGTTTAGGATCAGCATTGAAGGAAAAGTGCAGATCAAAATTGACAAGAAAATCGGATTGCGCCGGGTTGAATTAGAGCGAGAGCCCGAAAACGGCGGCGAATCATTTCGATTTCGCATCAACAATGTAAAGGTTTTCTGCAAAGGGGCAAATTGGATCCCCGCTGATAGTTTTCTTCCGCGAATCACAAAGGATAAATACCGAACCCTCCTCACCCTGGCCAGAGATGCAAATATCAATATGCTGAGGGTATGGGGCGGCGGGATTTACGAACAGCCAATTTTTTACGATCTTTGTGACGAACTCGGTTTGATGGTATGGCAAGATTTCATGTTCGCATGCGGCTCATATCCTGAATATGAACATTTTGTAGCAAATGTTAAGCAGGAAGTCAGGGTTATTTATCGCCAGCTTCATTTTCACCCGAGTATCGTATTGTGGTGTGGTAATAATGAAAACGAATGGATATGGCGTCAGGAATCCGGGCGCCCAGTGGGGGAAATGCCTGGAGAAAAATTATTCAGCGAGGTTATTCCAAATATCCTTTTTTCTGAGCGCTCCTCAAATCCTTATTGGCAGAGCTCGCCCTTTGGCGGTGAGGATCCCAATAGCGAAAGCATTGGCAATCAACACAAATGGAATATGTGGAGTGGATGGGATTCACCGACCGTTGTAAAGGACGATAGAAGCCGATTTGTAACAGAATTTGGCTTCCAATCCCCAGCCTGTCTGCCTACATGGCAAGAGAATATTGACGCTGAGTTTCAAAATCCACAGCATCGTGTAATGCAACATCACAACAAACAAATTAAGGGGTCTGAACGGTTGCACCATTACATTGCCGAGCAGCTTACTGTGCCGGACAACTTTGATGAGTTTATCTACTATGGCCAGGTGATGCAGGCGGAAGCTCTAAAATATTGTATTGAGCATTGGCGCCGTCAGAAGTTTTTGACCTCAGGCGTGTTATTTTGGCAGCTCAACGATTGCTGGCCGGTAACCAGCTGGTCCATTATCGACAGCGAATTAAGGCCTAAGGCTGCATATTGGTATACCAGGCGGTTTTTTTCTCCACTCATTTTGGCTCATAAAGAAAATGGCAAGTATTTAGAATTTTATGCTGTTAACGATAAAAAGGACGCTAGCGCTTATGAATTAGAGGTGTGCAAGTTCGATTTTTATGGAGAGTCTAGTGTTATCTACCAAAGTAAAACTTTAATTCCAGCTAATAATTCGATTCCTTTGGTAAGTTTTCAACAAACGAACTTGAATATAACGGACCCCAGCCAGCAATATATTCGCGCACGGTTGATTGATGGCGACAAAACTCTCGCAGTAAATCGCTATTTTTTCAAACCTATAAAGAACCTATGCCTGGGAGTTCCAAAATTAAAAACGAACCTGTTGACTAAGAGTTGTGGACAATGGCAGTTAAATATTACTTCTGATTGCTTTGTGAAAGCAATTTGTATAAAACTTGCGAATGAGCAATTTCAGTTATCAGATAATTTCTTCGATTTAGATGCAGGAGAGGTTCGATCTCTGGATATTTATTCGCCTGATCAAACCGCAAATTTATTAATTTCTGATATTTCATTTCAGTGGATTGGATAGATCTTAAGATGACTAAATTATTGGAGTCGAAATGGCCAATGTAGTTCTGAAAGAAGTTTGCAAAACATATGATAATGACATCACTGCCGTAAGCAATGTAAATATTGAGGTAAAAGATAAAGAATTTATTGTACTGGTGGGTCCATCCGGCTGTGGTAAGTCAACTACTTTAAGGTTAATAGCAGGTCTCGAAGAAGTAACCAGCGGCGAGTTATATATCGGGGATAAACTCATTAACAAAGTGCATCCTAAAGATAGAAATATTGCAATGGTCTTTCAAAATTATGCGCTCTATCCACATATGACTGTATTTAAGAATATGGCTTTTGGACTCAAATTACGCAAAGTTTCAAAAACGGAGATCCAGCGAAGGGTAAAAGAGGCGGCAGATATTTTAGGTATTTCTGAATTGCTTGAGAGAACTCCTAAAGCTTTGTCCGGTGGTCAAAAACAGAGAGTTGCGGTTGGCAGGGCTATTGTTAGAAACCCACAGGTTTTTCTATTTGATGAACCACTTTCAAATTTAGATGCAAAATTGCGGGTTAAAATGCGCACCGAGATATCAAAATTATATAACAGGCTGAACACGACGATGATTTATGTGACCCATGACCAAGTCGAGGCGATGACTCTGGGGAATCGGATCGTTGTAATGAAAGATGGAATTATTCATCAAATAGATACTCCTCTTAATTTGTACAATTTTCCGAAGAATGAATTTGTAGCAGGATTTATTGGCAGTCCTGCTATGAATTTCTTTAGCGGGAAAATTAGTAGAGAAAATGGTATTTGGTTTCATGAAGAAACCCTGAGATTAAAGATTCCCCAAAAGTTTGAAAATAAGTTGGCCGATTATTTTGACAAAGAAATAACGTTTGGCATTCGGCCTGAAGATATTTATGAATCTTCTACATCTAATAATTTAAAAGATAAATCTGAAGTAAAATTAATGGTTGAAGTCGTTGAGCCGATGGGGAGTGAAACGTATCTATATTTTACAACAAGATCAAACACCCTCGTCGCCAAAATAAGGACTCAAAATATACCTTCGGTTGGCCAGAAAGTTGATTTAGTTTTTAACATGGCAAAAGCGCATTTTTTTGATAAAGAAACAGAGGAATCCATCAGAATTTAATATCTATAATCCTATTGAAAAATGGGGAGAAATCATTGGGGAATAAGCTGTCTATATTTTTAATCGGAGCTATGGAGCTGTAGTAATTTCTTTGTCTCAATTTGGGGCTGTCCAAAAAGCTCGTAAAGAGTCAGTAACGCGACATTCATGTCGCCGAGCTTGGTTGGGGCTAGTTTCTCGACATAAATGTCGAGTTACGTATTTCCATGACCCTTTTTCAACAACCCCCTGTTGAATGCAATATCTGCAAAAACACATTTTTCATAGGATCATTCATGATCCTTGATTATTACCAGCGTTGTCGTTTGCGGCAACGCGAGGCTGGCGACGATGCTTCTTTACGATACCGTAAACGGTATCGCTGGATTCTCTCAGTAGGGGAGGTAGAATGAATTCTATTCTTAAAATATGTTTATTACGATTTATATCCCATCGGGATAATATATTTGTAGCAATTCTATTCTTTTAGTCCTGTTAATTAAAGTCCCTAACGGGACTTTTTACTGAAATTCTACTAATCCTTTAATCTATCTGGTCTTCAATTTTAACCAACACGCCGGGAAACGATTTTAATAATAAGTACGCATTTTTATCACGACCCTAAAGTACTCTCTTTTGAAATACAATTTACGAAACAATTGTTACTACATGACGTAGTAAGCTGAAATTGGAAAACAATCGGTACTTATGAAATATTCTTTTACATTTGATCCACATAAAAAAGGTGTCCGCAAAATATTGGGTGATCTTGAAGCCGATATTATGGAGGTTGTCTGGTCAAAGACTACTATCACAGTGAGAGAAGTTTTTGGAGAACTGAAAAAAACCCGAGAAATCGCATATACAACAGTTATGACTGTGATGACACGATTGGCTGAGAAGGGGTTGCTACAAAAAATAAAACAGGGTAATGCATTTGTATACAATGCAGCAAAATCAAAAGCTGAGTTTACGAAATCAACTATAAAAAAAGTGATTACAGAACTTCTCGCTGATTTTTCGACACCCGCAATAAGCCAGTTTATAGATTCGATTGATGATTCTCAGCCAGAAAAAATGGATGAGCTTGCTAGATTGATCGAGCAAAAACGGATGAAAAAAAATGTTTGAATGGCTTAATGAACAATATTTAACACTGATTACAAATTACCAAATCCTAATGTCCAACCCCACCAGGTGCGGGACTGTCGACATACTCAAGATTTTCAGTTTCACACTTTTTTTTGTTCTTTTGATCAAGACAAGTATTCATTTGATTTTATTTAATTTACTCAAACATAAATTTACGCAATATACGGAAAGTTCTCATCCGAAACTGTATAAGATATATCAACATGCTGTCTGCAAATTCCAAATAGGAAAAATTCCGCCACTTTACCAATTTAGTAGAGTTCGACCTCTAATTTTTACAATTGGCACTTTTAAACCAGCCATTTTTATGTCTCATTATTTGGTGGATAAATTATCTGCAGAAGAACTGGAAATTACTTTAGTTCATGAATTGACACACATTAAACGGCGAGACAATGCTTTAATATGGTTTATGGAACTTTTCTTTGCATCAATCCCATTACTCATTATACAGGTTTTTGCCTTAAGCTTTACATTTAGTATCGAAAATTCAGTCTATGCCTTATTAGGTGCGTTAACATTTATTTTAGTGTTTAAATTAATTTTATGGAAACGAATTTTGTTTTTACGTGAGCTTTCTTGTGATGATGTGTCTATAGAGATAACTAAAACGCCTCTTACCCTTGCGGCTTCACTTGTAAAAGTATGGAAGTTAGGACATAAATTACCCCGTTATCACTGGCACAGCGGCTTAGGGTTCGTCCAAGCATTTCTACCTACATGGATGAATTTCGAGTTTCGCGTAAAGAGGCTTTTGGATTACCATAAACCACGATTAAAATTCTTATTAGGAAAGACTTTCAAATTTGCTGTAGTTTTAGTTTCAGCTTTCGTCATTGTCTTTCTTTTGCAGTTTTACTCATTAGGAGGCAATCAAATTGGAGATAATTTACAGGCTGGAGTAATTCCCGTTCTCGGTTCTGTAATTTCTTGTGCTGCTTCTGACAATTTTAGTGAACTATCCAACAAGGTTATTCAGGAAGCTCGTTTTAAGGAAATCATCAGTATTTATAGTCGTGCAATTTGGAATAAAGATGCTGATAAATTACAAAAAATATTGAGTGAAACAATTACTGAAAAATATTCAATGTCCTCCGCACTACTCATCGACCAATATCTCAATCAAAAATACGGCAGACTTATTGAAATTAAAATTGTTGAGATCATAAATGAAGATCAAGCTATTATTGAGATTCAATTTGAACGAGAAACATTTAGTCTTCGAATCATTTTGAATGAAGACAATCAAATTAAAGCAGTCGGGTATATCTCTGTTAATTTGAATAAGAAATCGCAAATAGACGGTTAAATTTTTTTTGAGTTTATTTACTACATGTTGTAGTACTAATACTAACTTAGGGGCATTATACATTGTCTGTTGAAACTAGATTTGAAAAGACAGGAACACTTAAACCTCCTGGTTTAATTGGGCGAATCGTTCGGCTTTTATTAAGTATATTAATTCTTTAATTCTTTACTTATTCGTTAACCTGATAGAGTGGGAATGGCTTAGCCCTAAAAACACTAGTGAGTTTATTCGGTGGCAAGCTCCTGGTTTGTTTTGGGTAGTGAACTTCCTGATTTTCTTTCTTTTATTTCCATATGTTGTTAATATTGGTTTTGGGGTCAACTGGAAGCGGAAACCTCAGCTCATCTTTATCATTACAGTCGTTGGTTTAGGGCTGTTTACTTTGTTTCAATATGGCAGCTTATGGTCACCTGCACTAGGATGGCTTTTGCTTATTTGGCTAACATATGTTGCCGGACACCTTGGCATATCGTTAATACTGGCAAGCATATTAGCAACTCCCGGCTGTGAAATGAGATCGATTCCTCATTTATGGACAATATTAAGTGGCCGTGAGACCAAGGAACACTATTGCCCTGGTTCCTTAGATAAACTGGATAAATAGGAGGCAAGGATTAGGGAATAAGGAAAAAGGAAAAAGGAAAAGGTAAAAGGTATGAGGTATGAGGTATGAGGTATGAGGTA
>JADFJB010000068.1 GCA_022566355.1 candidate division KSB1 bacterium | reverse complement strand
GTAGCTCGTCTCTGACCTTTATCGTTACGCCTGTGAACTCGAAAACCACCAAGTCCGGGTGCTGCTCGGACCTCGCGAGCCTGCGATGCCGATCGGCATCATCGCCACCGCCTGCCCGTGCGAACAGCTCTCCGGCGAACCCGCGGGCAGCCTCACGTTTGCCACTTCCGGTGGGTCCGGTAACTAAAACAATACCATAAGGTTTATGAAGGATATGTTGAAAATCTTCAATCATGGATTTGTTGATGCCCAATTTGGGAAATTCCAAAATTCCATCTGAGTTGTCCAAGAGACGCATTACAATTTTTTCACCGAATACCGTCGGTAAAGTGGAAACTCTAAAAACAACGACATGACGATCTTGCCTCCAACGAAAACGTCCATCTTGAGGGAGCCTAAGGTTTGCGATATCCAATTGTGAAAGAATTTTTATACGTGATACAATTGCCAACTGCATATTTTTAGGCGGCGCTAAAACCTCATGAAGTATCCCATCAATTCTGTATCTTATGATTAAAGATTTTTCTTTGGGTTCGATATGAATATCACTTGCGCCATCTTTAATCGCTTGCAAAAGAATCATGTTAACCAGTTTGATAACAGGTCCTTCTTCTGCTTGTAATCTTAAACTAAATTCATCGTGTTCAGCAGTTTCTTCATCCTCTTCATTGCTATCAAAATGCTGTTCGGCTTCTTCAAAAGAATCGCCACCCTTGTAGTAGGTTTCTATTGCATCTTCTATATCTTGTTCATGACAAACAACAGACTCAATCTGAAGGTTTGTCATATGAGCAAGGCGATCGATGGCAATTACATCCAGGGGATTGACCATCCCCACAGTTAGTTTTTTTTCTATCTTGAATAATGGGAAGACCCTGTGAGACATCGCAAATTCTCGCGGGACCAAGTCCAATACTTCCGGATCTAATTTGTATTTTTTCAGAGAGACATATTGCACCTCCATCTGATCGCTTATCGCTTTTATCAAAGATTTTTCATCGATGATTCCTAACTCAATCAGACATCGGCCCAATAATTTACCGGTATCTCTATGGTATTTTAATGCCCGTCGTAGATCTTCTTCACTGATTAACCTTTGATCAAGAAGCATATCTCCTAATAAAATATTTTTTTTTGCCAAAACTCCCTATTCCTAACTTATTTGTTCGCGATCCAAAAAGTCTATTAGTTACTAAAATTAAAGGCTGCCAACTTATTGCTTATTAACTCTGCTATTTTCTCTAACAATTCTTTGGCATTATAAGGCTTGGTGAAGTACGCATTTGCGCCAACTTTCTTTCCAATTTCCTTATCATTGGTTTGACTTTTTGCTGTAAGCATAATAATTGGAATTGACTCATACTCTTCATCAAATTTCAATAATCTACAGATAGAAAATCCATCAATCTTCGGCAACATCACATCTAACAAAATTAAATCCGGTTTTAAATTTCTTGACATTTTTAAACCAGCTTCACCATCAGTAGCGGTATAGACATCGTAACCGGCATATTCTAATCTTATTTTAAGAGCGAGTAATGTTTCTCGCACATCATCTACAGCCAAGATTTTTTTCTTTTTCATAATATGATTTCTTTAGTCAATATTGGTTACACGCATTACTTCTTCTATTGTTGTTATCCCTTTAACGCACTTTATTAGTCCGTCTTGTTTTAAGGTCGTCATACCTCCGTCGATGGCTGCGATCCTTAGTTTTTCAGCCGATGCATTTGCTATGATTAGCTCTTTCAATTTATCGTCAACTTTCAGAATTTCATAAATACCCAATCTGCCTTTATAACCACTTTCTTTGCAAGCTATGCAGCCTTCACCTTTGTAGAATTTCAAGTCTTTATTCTGAGAGTCTATGCCAATTCGCTTTAAGAGTGTGGCTCCTGGCTTAAATTCTTTCTTGCATTTGAGACATATTTTTCTTACCAGGCGCTGGCCAATAACACCAATTGTCGCAGTCGCTAGCAGGAAAGATTCGATCCCCATCTCTTCCATTCGTGAGAGTGAGCCAACAGCATCATTGGTATGGAGAGTTGATAAAACCAGATGTCCGGTTAGCGCCGCCTGAACGGCAATACTTGCAGTCTCTGAATCACGAATTTCTCCAACCATTATTATATCCGGATCTTGCCGCAAAATCGCCTTCAAACCGGTTGCAAATGTCATTCCCGCTTTGACATTTACCTGGGATTGTCGGATCATTTTAATTCTATATTCTATAGGATCTTCAACAGTTATAATATTTTTTTCCACTGAATTTAATCTGTTTAATGCGCTGTATAGAGTCGTTGTCTTCCCGCTTCCTGTTGGACCGGTTACAAGAATGATCCCGTACGATTGCGATAAAAAATGCTCAATCCGCTCGATGTTGTCTTTTTCAAATCCCAAATCGTCAATTTTCATCAGTACATTGCTTTTATCCAGAATCCGTAGAACAACATTCTCTCCGTATGAAGTTGGCAGGGTTGATACGCGCAGATCAATTTCACGGTTGTCCAATCCAATGCGAAAACGTCCGTCCTGGGGTACTCTATTTTCCGCAATATCCATTTCGGCGAGGATTTTCAGTCTCGAAATGATAGCAGCTTGCAGTCGCTTTGGCGGGGTGAAGATTTCTCTTAATATCCCATCAACCCTAAAGCGTACCATTACCATATCTTCTTCCGGTTCAATATGAATGTCTGACGCATTATCTCGAACAGCTTGTGCCAGAATCATGTTGACTAATTTAACTACCGGTGCATCTTCGGCCATCTGCCGTAGATCTTCTATGGGACGTATTTCTTCTTCTAATATTTCAGATTCCGCAGATAACGTCTGGATAACTTCATCCATCGATTTCGTTACTTCAGCAGATATTTCGTACTGCTGTTCAATTGCCCGTTTAATGTCACTTTCGCTGGCAATTGCCGGCTCTATTTGTTTACCGGTGAGATGACGGATAGAATCTATCGTACTGATATCTTGAGGATTTGCCATTGCAAGAGTAAGCGTATCCCCAATGAGAAATAGAGGTAAAACCAGATGTTCTTGTGCAATTTTATTCGAAATTAATGCGAGGGACTCTGCTTCAATTTCATAATCTTCGAGGACAATATGTGGAATTTCAAGCTGCTCTGCGAGTGTTTCAATTAGTGCTTTTTCAGTAATATACCCGAATTTTACAAAGATAGAACCTAATTTCTGTTGTGTAAGTCGCTGTTCATTCTGAGCCTTAATTAATTGTTCTTGTGAAATAAAACCTTTTTTGATCAGAATTTCGCCAATTTTCTTTGACTTTAGTTTTAGCATTCGGTCAATAGCACTTTATCGATTTCGCAATAATTTCCAAAACAATCACCAATCTCAAGAGTCTGAGAATAGGATGTAATCAACTCTCGGTACAATTAGTTAACCAGGGAAAATAACTCACTATTGTCTTCAAGAACTTTTTCTAGCTTTTCCTCAAGATTAGCAAGACTTTCCCCATCCAGCCCAAGCTCGTCTAAAGCAAAGGGTTCTGCTTCAGGGAGGCCATAATTGGTAGAAAATCCAAAACCCAACCGGTGGGTAAAATAGTCTGCAATATGAACCAATGAGACAAGCTTGGGTTCACTGCGAATATTGCTTGGTTGATGATGCAATGCAATAGCTTCAACTAAACTGTATGGTAGTTTCCATTTTTCAGCCAGATACTCACCGATCTCATCGTGAGTGCTTCCGATCAGCAATCGTTCACTTTCATAAAATGTTACTCCATTTGTATTCGCATACTCGACAGCTTGCCCAAATTCAGATGCAAAGTAGCGATCAAGAATGAGTTTACCAATATCATGAAGCAATCCGGCGACAAAAGTCTCTTCTTTATGGCCGGTTTTCAATATTCTGTCCAGAGAAGTGCAAACGATTCCACAGCCAATTGAGTGGCGCCAATATTCTTTGAGATCAAATCCATTCACCTTAGTTGAGGAAATAGAATCAAAAACAGATACTGATAAGACAGTGTTTTGTACCGTGGTAAATCCAAGCAATACAACTGCCTGGCGTATAGATGTGACTTGACGGCTGAATCCAAAAAACGAAGAGTTTACCAGTCTAAGTATTTTACTTGTAATAGCTTGATCCATTTCTATGACCTTGGCTACATCAGCAACAGAGACTTTAGGGTCTCTAACAAGTTCAGAAACCTGGGTATAAATTGTTGGCAGGGTTGGCAAATCATCCAAACCATCCAAAACTCTTACCATTTCATCAATATCTACCATTGAAATATCTCCTTAATTTTAAACTCTAATCGCCACTATTAATTTTTCTTGCATTCTTCTAAAAACAGAACATTTACATACTTGTTGACAATTTCTATCAATTTTTTCTGGTCATAAGGTTTAAACACATACTCATTTGCCCCGGTTTGAATTCCAATTGCTGCATCTGATTCTTTAGCCCGAGATGATAACATAACAATGGGTATATGTTTATATTTTTGATCAAATTTCAGTAGCCGACAAACCTTGTACCCATTCATTTTAGGCAACATCACATCCAGGATGATTAAATCAGGATTATCATTTCGGGCTTTGTCAAGACCTTCTTTGCCATCGAATGCCGTCAGTACTTCAAATCCCGAATACTCCAGTCTTATTCTTAATAAATCGACTAATTGAGGATTATCATCAACTACTAAAATTCTTTTTTTTACTTCTTTCACATTAAGCCTTTATTCCTTAATTAAATAATACCCATAGTCCGGAAGTACCAAAGGACAATTTGTTCGCCCAAAAATATATATAGCAAGGTTCCCGCAGCTATGAATGGTCCGAACGGAAGATACGAAGTACGCTCTAGCTTTTTTAGAGCCATTCCTGTCACACTGAAAATACCCGCGATAAAAAATCCAAAAAATAATGCCAGCGCAATCCCTTTAGCGCCAATAAATACTCCAATCATCGCTGCCATTTTTACATCGCCCATTCCCATACTTTCTTTACCAAAAAACATTTTGCCGAGATAAGCTATAACCACCAACAATCCGCCGCCAACTAAAAGACCCAAGCCGATATCAACTATATCAATGTGAATCAGCTGCCAGGAAAGGATTATGCCTACAATCACGCCGGGTAAAGTAATTTTGTTTAGGATTAATTGAAATTCTATGTCAATAAAAGTGATAATAACCAACAATGCTGCTAAAACAAACCATGGGATACTTTCAATTGTAAATCCGAATTTTAAATAGACACTTACAAATAAAAATCCTGTTAACGCCTCAACCAAAGGATAGCGCCAGCTAATTTTGTATCCGCAACTTCTGCATTTTCCATGAAGAATTAAAAAACTAAGTAATGGGATATTATCCCAGGGTTTAATTGCAGATTTGCATTGGCTGCATTGGGATCCGGGCCATATGATAGATTTTTTTCGTGGAAGCCGATAAATACAAACATTGAAAAAGCTTCCGAATATGAGACCAGCTAAAAAAATTGTAACAGCGATTAAAATTGACATTTAAAACCATCCATAATGAATTTATAATCAACAGATGTTCCGGATATGATTTACCCACGAGAACCATTATCTACTCTTCAATTTTATCGGTCTTATGTTCAAAGAAATTAGCTGTTAGTCTATTGGAAAAAAATAATTGAACGACTTAAGGTGGATAAACAATTATTTTAGTAAGCAGAATTTGTATCAAGGGGAGTATAATTTAAACCTTAAACTCAGACTTAATTGTAAAAACCATTTTGTACACCCGGAATCAGGTTCCATAAAGCCCGAGAATCCTTTGAATGATCCCTGTTGTCGATATCCCCTTACTTCCCGGGCAAAATCTAATTCCGACCCCATAACTTTCCAGCGCTTTTCGCTCCTCACGGTCAATCATGTCTAAATTATAATTATCCCCTTTGATATAAATATCCGGCTTTATTTCCCGAATTAGATCCACTGGCGATGGCTCATCAAACAGAATAACAAAATCGACTGACGATAAAGCGAGTAAAACCAGTACCCGTTGATCCTGTGGAATAACCGGTCCGGGTTTACGTTTCCATTTTTTTAAGACGAATCTGAATTGACGCCCACAATCAAATAATCGCCATAGGATTTTGCTTGCTGCAGATAGTGAACGTGTCCGATGTAAAGAATATCAAAGCAACCGTTGGTCCATACCAACTTTTTGCCATCGTCTGCAATCTTATTTCTAATTGGCACAAATTTCTCCAATAAAACATTTTTGTCAGGCATAATTTCGTTTTCCATGGTTGCTTTCTCGATAAATATTCTATATATTGGGAATTCTTTTTTGCGGAATAGAAATTCAAACGGGTAAACAACTATATAATTGTGGAGGATACTATGAGATTGGTTAATAAATATTACGTCTTTTTCTTGATTCCCCTTTTAGGCATGTGTGGTAAAAAAGAAGAGGCCGCAGATACCACTAATGCGTCCAATGCAGAACCTGATCATGTTGTGGTTCAACATATCCTCATTGGATATGATGGCGCACCCCGGTTAAATGTATCCAGAAGTTTAGAGGATGCAAAAACTCTAGCTTACGATATTTTGGAGAGAGCAAAATCGGGAGAAGATTTTGAAGCATTGTCTAAAGAATATTCGGATGACCGACCCCCGGGAATCTATAAACTGGCAAATAATGGCGTTACCCCGGATCAGACAAATGGCGAATATGCCAGGGGAGTTATGGCTAAGAGATTTAGCGATGTAAGTTTTAGTTTAAAAATTAGTGAATTTGGAATTGCCGATCAAGATTCTACGGAAAGCCCTTTTGGTTGGCATATTATCAAACGACTGGAGTAAAATTCAAAGCAATTGGAGTAAAGCTTAATAAAATCCATTTTTTGTAATTGTAAATAAAGCAATTTTTCATTGCTAAGATTTCATTCTTTTCATATTTTCAATAAAACTTAGAAAGGAAATATTTGTGCATAATAGACCGGATTTTTCCAGGAGGATTGAATGACATATATTATTGTTGAAGTCTGCAAAGGAACCTGTGACACTTCATGCGTAGACGTGTGCCCAGTTGATTGTATCTATCCACCCGAAGGTTATACGCTTGAGGATGATGATAAAAAACGAATATTAAAAGACGGTGAAATGCTTTACATTCATCCGGAAGAATGTATCGATTGCGGCGCTTGCGAGCCGGAATGCCCCGTTGAAGCAATCTATCCGGAAGAGGATGTTCCAGAAGATCAAACTTCATATATTGCTGTTAATTACGAGAGATTTGGTTTCGAAGCCCCTAACTGATTACTTAATAAGAATTTACAAAAAAAGCTTTCTTAAAAAAAATAAGGAAGCTTTTTTTTGCTTAATTTGAGTTGGGATTATTCTCAGTCATTAACTTCGCGACTTCTACGGATTTTTCCTCTTTCCGCTCTATTAATTTTTGTATCACCTTTTCATAATTTTTTTGATTGCGGTTTTGGCTTAGCTTAAAATTTGCTTCCATTCGTTCAACTTTTATTTTAAATCCAACAACCCCCAATATTTCCGTTTCTAAAAAGGACTTGGGCAGCGCTTCCAATTGATACTCACCGGATTCATTTTTTTCGTATTTATCTACCTGGTACTTAAGCAGTTCAAGTAACTCCGGTCGGTCTTCAATGATGGCAGGTTTGCCATACACATGCACCGCCGCATAATTCCAGGTGGGAACATTCACATGATCATACCAGCTTGGTGAAATATAAGCATCCGGCCCCAAAAACATTGCCAGAATCGTTTGATTATTTTGAAAGGTGCACCATTGTTTATTCCCCCGGGCCATGTGTCCTTTTATATATTCTCCTTCTTCAGAACAGAAATACTCCAGGGGAAGATGAGATGCTATGGGTTCTCCGTTAACCTGGCTGACAATCGTTGCAAAATTATTTTGTTTAATGAAATTTCGAATAATTTCCGGATTTGTTTCTTTGAAATATTTTGGCGTATACATATTTTCCCTTTTATGCTTTTAATTTAGACCTTACCTTCACTTCTCCATGCAGTGTTCGATGAACCGGGCATTTATCTGCGATTTCCAGGAGCCGCTGTCGTTGCTGATCATCCAGTTCACCTTCAACATCAATTTCCCGTTCAATAACATCGATCTTTCCTTCCTTTGATTCGCAATCCCCGCAATCCGCAGCATGGATCTTAGAATGGTTTAAACGAACGGTTATCGAGTCTAACGGCCATTTTTTATGATCGGCATACATTCTTAAAGTCATTGAGGTGCAAGCGCCCAAAGCGGTTACCAGGTAATCATACGGATTCGGCCCAGTATCTGTACCCCCGTACTTTTCCGGCTCATCGGCAAGCAGCGCATGTTCTCCGGCCTTGACTTCCGTACGAAATCCCGATTCCCCGGTTCGAACGATTACCTGGTTTCCCTCAGCATCGAGGGGTTTACCTGCTCTCTTTGGGATTGAAATATATTTTCTTGCCCAGGCCGCCATGACCGACCCCACATACAAAGAATCAGATGGGTCAGTAAGCATGTGATCCGCTTTATCCAATGAAATAAAGCTTTTGGGATGCATTGCTGCCTGAAAGATCCATGTGGCATTTTCAATGCCAACAATCTTGTCCACAGGCGAATGAAAAATCAACATCGCTTTTCGTATTTTACGAATTGTCTCCTGCATTTTGTGTTGATCCAGATCATCCAGGAATTGCTTCTTGATGTTAAATTTTTTTCCGGCAAGCACTACTTGCGCTTCGCCTTTCTGCTCGATTTCTTCTCGATTACTTTCAAGTAAATGGGCAACATGATTTGGACTGCAAGGTGCGGCAATTGTCACAACCGATTCGGCCGATTCAATCTGTGCAGCTGCCTGCAATATTGCCGCACCACCAAGTGAATGCCCGATCAGGATTTTAGGAGATTGAAACTGCTCTTTCAGGTAATTTGCTGCAGCAACCAAATCCGCTACGTTTGAAGAGAAATTTGTATTAGCGAAATCACCCTCACTTTCCCCCAAACCGGTAAAATCGAACCGAAAAACTGCGATACCTGCCATATTCAAGGCATTGCTGATATTTACCAAAGCTTTCAAGTTTTTGGAACAGGTAAAACAATGGGCAAATAGGGCATAGGCAATCGGCAGGTTGTCGATAGGAAGATCGAGTCTTCCGGAGAGTAGATCACCATTTTTATTCTTGAACGATATCTTTTGAAATTTCATGGATGCCTCTTGAACTTAAAAAGAAAAAATGTAAGCCTATGATTGTTGGGGATCATTTCTGTTCATTATTCACAAGAATTTGTATTTCAGTGTTTAATATCAGTGAATTAGATAGTTATCGTCCAAAAGGAATATCATCAAAGTAACCGGTTGTCAACAAAATATCTTTCAATTTGAAATATGGAAATATGTTGTATTTCCGGATGTAACGGATTGATCAGAATGTTAAATTCATGCTCAACAACAGCAGAAGGGACACGGAGCAGTAACGACTCTTTTTTTGTTGCCCATTTTGTTCCTATTTCAGCTAACATCAAAGGCGCTGGATGTTTTCGCCAGTTATTGGGTAAATCAGAGGTTTTGATTTTTTTTTGAGTTATTCCATCGGGTATTTGAAGAGTCGCCAAACTAAGATTGGTTGGAACAAATGATAGAGGCACATGAACCAGGTATTCAACAGTTGCCAAGGATCTGCTCTCAGAAGCATAAACCATTTTCGTACCATTATGATTCCATCTTCCTCCATAAATACCGGCCCCATTCCCTGACAAACCGTTAATATAACGAGTTTTGACGATTCTGTAGACTTTCATTAAGAGAACACACCATGCTCCATTCGGCCAAGTTCATCTATTACCATATCATTACCAAACCTTGAGTTTAATAGGCTCATTGGTTTATTATTATTTAGAGCTTTGCTGGGTTGCTTCATCCATGCAAGAAATTTATCTCTGTCTTCAAACACTTCAGAGCCCCTGGCTGCGACTTCGGCAATTTGTAGTATATGCTCTGAAACAATTCTATTAAAGGGTTTTCCGGGTGTGTACCTCTGTATCGTTCGCTCAGTAACAGGGAGGAGCTGTGCTATCTGATTAACCGAACAAGCAAAGTATTTTGCCAGATGGATTAGAGCATCTTTCGTCACCCCTTTATTACTTAGCTCAATCAGATCCATTCGGCTTTGTATGTCTTTTTTGAGAACTTTCTTTCCTCCTAACACATTTGCAAGGGCGGATAGATTCATTTTTAGTCTCTCCTGTTAAAGTGAGAATACGACATTTATCCAAAATATAGTGTCAAATTTCTACTTTATCAAGTATAGTCTGATTTCAAGTATTGGATTGCTATTTGATTAACAAAAAAATCCTATCTGGAGGTTGTATAAAATAGCAACTGTAAGAATGCCAACACGAATAGAAGACAAAATAAAAAAATTATACCACCTTTTTAATTCCACCTCAAAAATAGATTCTTTTCCTGGAATTATCCGTATCGTTTTCATATTATCGGCTGCTCAGTACTGCAATATCATCCATCGAAGTTTTGTTAAATCCAAATCGAAAGAAGAGTAGTTCTCTGGCCGATTGTAGAATAATTGATTTTTTGTCTTATTCTGTTGTCATAATAATTTAAGAGATTGGATTAAATTTTCGACTATTTTCATAATTAGTGTCTGAACGAAAACTAGGCATTTGTCATTTCGACGGAGCCCTTCGGCTGCGCTCAGGATAAACTCCGCGAGGAGAAATCTTTTTCATAAAAAGATGCTAACATATTAGAATTATAGAAACTTATAAGATTTCTCGCATTCACTCGAAATGACAATGAGTGGTATGGGCAAAGAGTTTTCGGTCAAACACTAATTAAACCATTGCATAACCCACCATTTTTCTGTATATTGTCCGCCAAAATTATAATCTTAACCTAAGTGGAGGAAGTAATGCGTAACTATTTGATGGAGTTTATTGGCACGATGTTCCTGGTGTTAACCATTGGTTTAGCCGGCGATCCAATAGCCATTGGAGTTGTTTTGATGGTTATGGTATACATGGGCGGGCATATTTCAGGAGGTCATTACAATCCGGCTGTAACATTAGCCGTTTGGATGCGGGGAAAACTGAATGCAAGCCAGGTGCCCGGTTATATGGCTGCTCAAATTTTAGGTGCATTGGTTGCAGCCCTGATCTATTATTTAATCAATAATAACACATTTGCTCCAACTCCCGGCGCCGGTGTGGCAGCCTGGAAAGCTATCCTGCTGGAGTTATTGTTTACATTTGCACTTTGTTCGGTTGTGTTAACTGTTGCCACAACCAAGAAGTTAGAAGGAAATTATATCTATGGACTAGCCATAGGTTTTACAGTGCTGACTGCCGCCATGTCGATAGGATCTATTTCCGGTGGCGCTTTGAATCCTGCTGTAGCCATCGGACCCATGGTTGTGGATGCATTGAATGGCGGTTCTGCAATAGGATCAATATGGATCTATTTAATTGGCCCTCTATTGGGCGGAGCGCTTGCTGCAAGAATTTATTTGTATCTAAATGCCGGAGAGTAGTGCTTATATCGTAATAGAAAACCAACTTTCTATTGCTCTCTGTCAAAATCATTTTAGAAATTACTCAGAAAGTTGGTTTTTAGGGTACAAGAAAAGTTTATAAATTATGAAAAAATATTACACTCCTGTGGAAGCCAGTAAGACTTTGCCATTGGTGAAACGAATCGTATACGACATTCTTGAAATTGGCCAGAGAATTGGAACCTTAAACTTAATGCAAAAAGATGGTGAAGCGGACAATCCGGAAGTTGAAGAGCTTGTCGATAAGCTGAATGGTTATTTAGCAGAATTAGAGCAAATCGGTTGCTATTTCAAAGATTGGAATTTCACAATCGGGCTGGTTGATTTTCCAGCAAAGATCAACGGCAAAGAGGTCTTGTTATGCTGGCGCAGCGATGAAGACAACCTGAAGTATTATCACGATATTGAAGCCGGATTTGCCGGCAGAAAACTAATTCCAAGAGAGTACTTTTCGGAAAGTTGATTTTAAATAGTAATGACAGGATGATCAAGATAAAACCAGATTGTTGTTTATTATTTCTTAAGGTCAGTTTTTGAATAATAAAATTTTCAATGCTGTCTTTTATATTTCTGAGCCTTTATACTATTACAGTTGTAAAACTTTTGTTTTTTATCAAAGTTTAGCACCCCCTCGATACGCAATCATAAAAAAACTATGATTGCTACTCGGGATGCTCGTTTTTAGTTTATTCTCTCCAATTCCGGAAGAACCTAACTAATTTGTTTTCAGCTTTGCTGTGTTATGAAATTAAATTTCAAAAAACTGGGCGGCGGTAAACCTATCATAATCATGCATGGCTTGTTCGGCGCTTCCGATAATTGGCTGACAGTTGGTAAAAAATTAGCAGATCACAATTCTGTCTACTTGCTCGATTTGAGGAACCACGGCCAATCCCCCCATAGTGATGATTTCAGTTTCAATGGTATGGTTGAAGACTTGCTGGAATTTCGGTCTGATCATAATCTCGAGAACATTTCTTTGGTAGGTCATTCTCTTGGTGGCAAGATAGCCATGAAGTACGCTCTTCGTTTCCCGCGCCACTTGGACAAGCTGGTTATTGTTGATATATCCCCTATTGATCGTAATTCATCTAATATCCAGTTTATTGTAAATATCATTCAAGCGATGAAAACATTGGATTTCACAATTATCCAATCACGTAAACAAGCTGATGAGTCGTTAATGCAAGGAATTCCAAATCTTGCAATAAGACAATTTTTACTAAAAAACCTCACCAGGGAAAAAGACAACTCACTTACCTGGAAATTGAATCTGAGCGCAATTGAACAAAATATTCAAATTCTAAGAGAAGGTGTTTTTTCCAAAAAGCCATTTTCAGGGCCAACGCTTTTTCTTCGTGGTGGAAATTCGGACTATATACCATTACAAGATGAAGAATTGATTCCCCAATTATTCCCTGATGCAAAAATTTCCACAATCGCAGGAGCAGGTCATTGGGTACATGCAGATGCTCCTGTTGAGGTAACAAATCAAATCTTGTCTTTTTTATCTAACAAATAATAGATATGGAAAACTGCCAGGCTATGGAAAACTGGCAGGTTTGCTTATTTTACAAGGAAAGCTTTAAACCCTGCGTCTTGAAGATCCCGAGGGTTTTTTGAATTTTACGTCGTGGCTTCTTCTACTTCTTCTTTCTTTTCTTCGATTGTCTTTTCGCTAGGTTTAGCTACCGGAGCTTCTTCTTTCTTCTCTCCAACTTCATCCGGATAGTTGCTGATAATATTATCTTCCATCCACAGGTATTTATCATCCAGGATCTCTTTTACTAGTTTGTATTGCTTTTTATCCGTATTAGACCATAGTGCTTTGAAACTTTGCCGTATTCGTTTTCGAGCATTAGCACAGAAAATATCCGCTAAAATTTCAGCATTTTTAGTGCCTTCTTTTTTCACTTTAATGGCACGGCTAACCGTTGCTGACATTGCAAATAATTCTGCACCAATATCCACTATCCGAAACAGAAAAGCTTGTTTTTTCTGCATTGCTGCTCGGTAAATCAGCATACCGTGAAAAATTTCTCGCGCAAGTTTTCGAGTGGCTCGATGGATAAATCTTATATGTTTCGAGAGTTTACCATATTGACCATGATTCGGCCATCTATCCCAGGCAAACCACAGCTTAGGATACCATTTAATATAAAACTTAACGATCCCGGGGAAAGCGCTCAATTTCTCGCCAATTTTCTTTTTCGGATCGATCATGGCTCCGGCTACCTCAAGATGTTTATCCACAGCCTCTCGAGCGATAAACAGACGCATAATTTCACTCGTGCCTTCAAAGATCATATTGATACGAAAATCTCGAAGTGCTCTTTCAACCGGAATTCCGGGTTCTCCTCTCGCTTTTAGAGAATCTGCTGTTTCATAACCGCGTCCGCTACGGATTTGAAGTGTTTCGTCGATTATTTTCCAGCCAACCTCAGTGTTAAATATTTTAGCGACGGCAGCTTCCAATCGGATATCGAAGTCATTATCCGAAAGCGCCGTGGCTAAATCCGATACCGATTCCATGGCAAATGTATTTGCTGTAATGGTTGTAATCTTTTGGGCAATTGCTTCGTGCTTACCGATAGGCTGACCCCATTGCACCCTGCTTTTTCCCCAGTTTCTGCAAATCTCGATGCATGCCTTTGCTGCTCCAACCGAACATGCCGGGATCGTTAACCTACCGGTATTTAAAGTAATTAACGCTAACTTGAGTCCAGCGCCTCTTTTCCAAAGAAGATTTTCTTTGGGAATTTTAACATCCGTAAATTTTATCACACCATTTTCGAGTGCCCGTAAACCCATAAAATGGCAACGATGGATGACTTCGACGCCTTTCCATTTTGTTTCGACGATAAAAGCGCTCATTTTTCCATCTTCAGTATGGCTAGCCATCACTACCAATAAATCGGCAATCGTACCATTCGTACACCAGAGCTTCTCGCCATTTAAGATATAATACTTTCCGTCCTTAGAATCCTCCACCGAAGTAGACAATTTTGCCGGATCCGAGCCAACATTAGATTCAGTAAGTGCAAACGCAGTCACTTCACCTTTAGCGATCCGAGGGAAGTATTCATTTTTTTGCTTTTCGGTGCCAAATAATTTCAGTGGTTGAGGTACACCAATGGATTGATGCGCCGAAAGTAACGCAGCGAGATTGCCATCTTTGCTAGCAACTAATTTCATGATTTTGTTATATTCCGCCTGGTATAATCCAACACCGCCATACTTGGTCTCGATCTTCATTCCAAAAGCGCCCATTACCGCTAACTTCTTAATATCTTCAGGAGGAATCTTGCCATTGCGATCGATTGCATCTGAATCCACTGCCTTTAAGAAAGAGTACATCTTGTCATAAAATTCCTTAAATTCCGGTCTGTTGATGCCCTTAAGCTCTGGAAATGGATAGATAATATCCATTCGACAATTGCCAAGGAAGGTTTCTTTCAGAAAGCTGGGACGATCCCATTCTTTCTCCCTGGCCTCTTCCGCAACACGACGTGCTTCTTCCTCGGAGGCATGCATTTGTTTAGTCTTTTCTTCCATTTTAAGACTCCTGAGATTGTAAGGTAACTAGAATGCTTTTAGTTTTAGTTGAGTGGAAAGTTATTGTTCTCATAATGTAGGCTGATTTATCCACGAGTAATATAATAATTTAATAACCTTGAAACCAATACCATCTTTTAAAGACTGAAAGATTACAAATATTTAATTGGAGCTAACTACAATATCGTCCAATTTATCAATTTTATTTATTTTTCTAACCCCAAAGATTTTGAACTTAAATTTCGCTTCTTCATTTAAAAAGATCATCGAATTGATTCAGTTGCCAATTCAAGTGGAAGTTTTGTGAATATTTAAACAATTTTAGCCAAGAACCTGAAATATTTTGCCATTATCAAATTCATTTATTACCATATCGCGGATAGATTCTTCAAAATCAATATTATATGACACACAAGTGGAACAAAGCGATACTGATCTAACACTCCTAATCAAAACTTCGGATACAGGCGCTTTCAAGATATTGTATTATCGATATTTTGAGCATCTATTTAGATTTTTAGTGTATAAGACTCGTAACTATGAATTAGCCAAAGACCTGGTTCAGGATATTTTCTATAAGATTTGGAATAATAGAGACTCACTGGATGAAAGTAAATCAATAAAAGCTTATTTATTCCGGTCTGCAAATAATTTAGCAATCGATCATTTACGGAAGGTCACCATTGAAGATGTATATATTCAGAATGCAGAAAAAAACCAAACCGTAATGCCAAATGAACAATTTGACCTTCAGGAAAAAGCGGATGAAGCTATTAAATCACTTCCCGAGCCACTCCAAACAGTCTTTTGCCTAAATCGTTTTGATGGGTTGAAATACACGGAAATCGCCGAAACTTTGGATATATCGGTCAAGACCGTGGAAAGCAGAATGAGCAAAGCCTTGAAAATTCTTCGTATTGAACTCAAATCCTTCCTTGCTTTATTACTCTTTTAATATTTCCCGAAAATTAGGATTCAATTATTAGCTACAGAGGTACACGAATTAACCCCGGAAAGTAGTGCTCCTTAGTGGTCTGTCATAAATTCGGTGACGTATTTTTAAACGGAGCTATTAAAGCTGTAGCCATTTGTTTTTCTCAATTACCCCTCCTAACCTCCCCTTAGCAAGATTTAGCAGAGGAGGAATTTCCCCTCCTTGTTAAGGAGGGGACAGGGGAAGTTTTTATTATGCCTTTTTGATATTGATGAATACAATTTTTATACGTTACAGTAATTATGTTTTTGTATACTCAGTATCAATCTATGTGTATCCGCGGCTTAATTTCCTCTTCAGATAGGGTCATTCATTTTTCATCCGTATTATCCAATGAAAAGAAATGATGCTGAAAAACTTAAGGGCCCAAAGAATGAAGGCATCGGGAAAAAATAATTTAATAGGAATAAAGGAGAACGATTATGAGAAGGACTCATCTATATTCAATGGCTTGTATTGGGGCTCTATTGATTTTTTCAGTTGGCTGTGATAATTCATTCACCGATGGAATAAACGCTTTTGAAGAGGATTCGTTGAATGAGATAAACGCCGCAATATATGAAGCAGCAGTAAATGACGAACTTTCCAAAGTTGCAGATAACGGAACTGATCTGGAAGGTGTGGATGCAATTTTCTCGTTGGGATGGCATCCATTCTACAATCCTATTGAAGAAGAATTGCAAATACGTAGCGATGCCTTCGCAGTAGCATTAAATTCCGATTCTACCCAGGAACGTCGATTACGAGCCGGAAAAGATATGGGAACGGTTACATTGGTGTTTAGCCAGGGAGAATTTGAGCTTAACAAAAGAGAATTACCTAATGGTGGTGTAGTTTACAATATTGGTAAAAAAATGCATGGCCGCAAGGGTGGTTTTAGGTCAGGAGGCCGTGGAGGACCTGAATCAA
The DNA here is from genome assembly GCA_022566355.1 of candidate division KSB1 bacterium. Classification (NCBI taxonomy): domain Bacteria; kingdom Pseudomonadati; species Candidatus Zhuqueibacterota bacterium. Next base: position 7,268 of record JADFJB010000068.1, on the reverse strand, counting down.
ATAATCAAGGTGGATTTGGACGTGGTAATAGGGGCGGCAATCAAAGAGGCTTAGGATTTGGTTCGGGTAACCTTGGCGGTATGCGGCCAGGTAATCATGAAGGCAATAATGAGCCGGACATCGATATCCCCTTTGTTGCTGGCGACACTTACAGTTTCACTGCCACAGGCTCTGAAGATTTTCCGGCGCTAACAGTATCCATTACTGCACCACAGCAGACTTTGCAAATTACCAGCCCTGCAAATGATAGTGCAATTAATTCAAGTGAGGATCTCAAAGTCTCCTGGGATGGTGGCGCAAGCGAAGGAAAGCTGGTCATTGGACTCATCCCAGTGATCGACAGGGATAATAACCAGGGTTCATTTGGTCGTGGGCCAAGAGGACATAGACGTGGTTCGGGAAACCATGAGCCGCCACCACGCTACGAAATCGAAACCAATACCGGCGAATATACAATCCCGGCAGCGGACATCCAAGCTCTTGCGAGTGATGAAAATGTAACCGGTATTATTGTACAAGTGATGCAAATGATCCAGCAGGAAACCGAACAAGATGAAAAACAATATGTAACAAGTATTCGAACCGGGGACCAGGTTGTGCTGATATTAAATTGAACTTTCGATATTCATAGCTCCCGATCGCCACTTACCGAATTAAATTTCGGGAGTGGCGATTTCTTTGATAAGGATAATATGGAAATCAAACCTCTCAGGTTTTTAGAACCTGAGAGGTTTTTGCTTTGATTTAAATTATTCAAGCGCAGTTCAAGACTGCAAACAAATTAGGGTTTTTCAGCATTAAGTTGTAAAAGCTATCATTGAAGTTGATGCTTAATTGATGGACACCCCCTTCGACGGCATCAGGTCGCTGCTTCGATACGGGGCTGTCAAAAAAGCTCGTGAAGAGTCAGTAACGCGACATTCATGTCGCCGAGCTTGAGGCTAGTTTTTCGACATAAATGTCGAGTTACGTATTATCTATGACCCTTTTTGGAAAGCCCCTACTCAGGATGCTCCTTTTGGAGAGAATAATATTAAAACGAGCATCCCGAGTAGCAATCATAGTTTTTTAATGATTGCGTATCGAGGCAGCGTCCTGAGCCATGTCGAAGGGGGTGCTGAACGATAAAAAAACAAAGTTTTTGAATGTAGCAACAGAATAAATCTTGCTTTTATCAAAACCAGTCGGTAAAATGAACTTACACATATTCAATCAAAAAAATTCAGTTGATCATTGTTGCCCTGGTTTATTTTGACGGAGTTTATCATGAATAAAATTATGATCATTATTGCACTAGCTATTCCTCTTCAACTTCTGATTGGATGTGAATCCAAAAACAATACCGCAGATTTAGTCCTGCTCAATGGCAAAATCGTCACTATGGAGGATGATTATCCGGAAGTTGAGGCTATAGCAATTAGGGGCAAACACATTTTGGCCATAGGGACCGAACAAGAAATCAAACATTACATAACCGATAGAACTGACATCATCGATTTGCAGGGACAGCTTGCAATTCCGGGACTTATTGAGGGTCATGGCCATTTTTTGCGTCTGGGTGAAGTTCTAACTCAATTGGATTTAACGAAAGCCAGAAATTGGCCGGAAATTGTCAAATTGGTTGCTGAAGCAGCGATCAATGCAAACCCTGGCGACTGGATTTTGGGTTGGGGTTGGCACCAGGATAAGTGGGAAAAACCTCCCAGCCCAAATGTAGAAGGTCTGCCGACTCATCATGACTTGAGTAAAGTCAGTCCGAATAATCCTGTTCTGCTGAACCATGTAAGCGGTCATGGCATATTTGTTAATGAAAAAGCCCTTCAACTTGCAGGTATTACTACAACCACTGCAAATCCACCTGGTGGTGAAATTGTTCGAGATGTGAGAAGGTACGCAATTGGCATGTTAAGAGAAACTGCGGCTGAAATGGTTTGGAATTTGGTGGACCAATTCAAAGCAAGTCGTTCTTCTCAGGAAATTGAAGCAGAGTTTAGAAACCAGGTGGCGCTGGCAGCTCGGAACGCAATCGAAAATGGCATCACCAGTTTTCAGGACATGGGTTCCTCATTTGAAACAATCGATAAACTTAAAAAAATGGCAGGAGAAGGAAACCTGCCTATTCGACTCTACCTGGCAATTCAAGAATCTGCGGAAGATTTGGAAGGTAAGCTTCAGCAGTACAGGTTGATCAATCATGGAGATGGATATTTAACTGTTCGGACAATCGGTGAAAAAGTGTTGGATGGCGCTTTGGGAACCCATGGCGGTTGGCTCCTCGAACCATATAGCGATTTGCCAAGAAGTGTAGGATTTAATGTCACACCGGTTGAAGATATTCGGCGATCCGCTGAGCTGGCGATCCAGCATGATTACCAAATGGCGATCCAGGGAATTGGGGATCGGGCAGCTCGTATTTTGTTTGATATTTATGAAGCCGAATTCAAAAAGAACCCGACTAAAAATGATCTGCGCTGGCGCATCGAGCATGCACAGGTGATACATCCTGATGATCTGCCACGCTTTGCTGAATTGGGGGTGATTCCAGGCATTCAAGGGATTTTCGCCTGTTCCGATGGGCCATGGGTATTGGATCGGTTGGGTGAAGAACGAGCCCGGGAACGTAGTTATTTATTTCAGTCAATGATCCAGGCCGGCGCTGTTGTGATGAATGGCACCGATCCCCCGGTAGAAGATATCGACCCTATCGCCAGCTTTCATTGTGCGGTGACGCGTGAACTGCCGGATGGCTCAATCTTTTTCCCGGAACAGCGGATGACCCGGGAACAGGCGCTTAGAGCTTACACCATCAACAACGCGTACGCGGCTTTTGAAGAAGATATTAAGGGTTCCTTGAAGGTGGGGAAACTGGCTGACATCACGGTTCTATCCAAAGATATCATGAAAATTCCTGAAGATGAAATCCGAAGCGCCGAAGTGGTTTATACGATTATTGGCGGGGAAGTGAAATACAGGAAGGCTAAAATGGGGGAAAGCCTGGTTAATTGATTATCCGTCCGGACGGGATCAGGATGACAATTTTTATCATCTTTGGATGCATTCTGCAACAGCCTCTCAAAGAGGGGAGTTATTATTTACATTGAAATGCTAACAAAATAATAGCTATTCATTAACCTGCACTATTCATGAATTTTTGCCACAAAGACTCTAAATCACTAAGAATATTAAAGTTATAAATAAAATTACTATGAACCAATTTTCTGTCAATATAAAAAATCAATCTTTCTTAACCTTTATTTTTTAAAGCTTTGTGTCTTTGAGTCTTGGTGGCTATGAATTATCCAGGTTAATTATTTAATTATTTATGAGTATTATGGATATCCAAAAGACTTTTTGCAGCAGACGAAAGAAAATATTGAAAAAGTTACCAAAGAAGATGTGCGGCGCGTCGCCAACAAATACTTGCAGCCGGACAAAGTGAGGATCCTTGTAGTCGGTAATGTAGAAGATTTCGATGAGCCGTTATCTGTGTTGGGCACTGTCAATGAAATTGATATAACCATTCCAACTCCTAAAGAGGAAATGCCGGAAGCGACCCCTGAATCTTTGGCTAAGGGAATGGAAATCTTCACGAAGACTGTTGCAGCTTGTGGAGGACAAAAAGCATACGCTTCTGTTGAAAATTATGTTGTAGAGGGCAATATGGTTATTTCCACTCCCCAGGGAGAAATGCAAGCGACTTCAACTATGACATTGGTCCCACCGGATAAAATACAAATGGTATTAAATTTACCGTTTGGAGAAATGAAACAAGTTTTAGTCGGAGACAAAGGGTGGATGGTGTCACCGCAAGGTTCAAGGGATATGCCAAAATCACAATTAGATGGAATTAAAGGTAGTCTATTTCGTGACTGGATCGTTTTATTTCGTCTTGGTGAAGCTGATGGCATAACTTCTCAGTATTTGGGTTCCGGCGATGTCGATGGTAAAGCTGCGGAAATATTGCTTGTGAAAGATCAAAACGATAATACCACCAAGCTATATGTGGATGCCAGCACCTTCAAACCGCTTAAACAAGTTTATAACGGTACCACAATGATGGGCAGCCCGGCGGAATTCGAAGAGTTCTATCTGGAAATAAAGGATGTAAATGGTATGCTGTTGCCAGGGAAAATATTGGTTAATACGAATGGTGAGAAATTTATGGAGATGACATATACCAGTACTAAAATTAACCAGGAAATTGATCCGGCCATATTTCAAAAAATTAAAGAATAAGTATCACAGGTAATTTTCTCTAATAGATTATATGATTAATTATCAATAGGAATGACCAGTTGAAAAATTGTTGTAAATGATTTCAGCAAAATAAGGGAGAAAAAGAATTCAAAAGTCCCCTCTCGAGAATCTCAAGAGGCTGCGTCCTGAGCCTGACGAAGGGGGATTTAGTGGTGTGTCGGCTAATAAATAATTTATCAAAATCTTACAGTTTATCCAAAAATGAATTAATACAAAATGGATCAAAATTAAAAACTAAGAAGGTAATTGATGATATGTCATTTAGTATTGAAAAAGGAAAAAACATAGGAATAATAGGTAAAAACGGAAGTGGTAAAACAACACTGCTCAGACTAATTGCGGGAATTTTAAAGGGGGACAAAGGAACAATTTTTACAAAAGGAAAGATCGGTCCACTTCTTCAAATTGTGGCAGGTAGTAGTGAGGAGCTAAGTGTAAAAGAAAACATAGTACTTCAAGGAGTACTACTTGGAGTTAGTAAACACACTATAACAGACAAAGTTTCTGAGATTTTGAAATTTGCAGAATTAGAAGAATACGTCAACACAAAAATGAAGCATCTATCAAGTGGCATGAAAGTAAGAGTAATGTTTTCAACTGCAATGTCCATGAATCCAGATTTATTGTTAGTGGATGAAGTGATTTCAGTAGGCGATATTGCGTTTAGGCAAAAAAGTTATGACGCTTTTTTATCATTTAAAGAAAAAAACAAAACTATAATTTTTGTCTCACATAATTTATCAGTAGTAGAAAAAATATGTGATGAGGTAATAATGATAGATAAAGGAAAAGTTTTAATTAAAGGAAAAATAAAAAAACTATTAAAAAATATTGACTTAAAATCTGTAAAGGTATTATTTGAGAACTCTATATTAGAGTTACCTAGTGAACTAAAGAATTTTGGTTTTTCATTGCATGATAATCATTCCTTATCAATTGCTTATAAACCTAGCGCGATTTCCATAGAGAAAATTTTAAATATTTTAATGAAAACCATACTTTTCTATAGTAAGGATTATAATTTATGTTTGAGCCTTTTAGTTTATTTACAGAACAAATTTAACGTTATTACAACAACTGACTTTGATATATTAGATAAAATTACTTCTGCTATTAAACCTAATTTATTGTTCTTAGATTCTGACCCGGATGCTAAAGTTGAAAACTTTTGTGAGAATTTTAGCACAAATAATAATTCCATCCCTGTAATTATTACATATGTTTATAAATCAAGCCTAAAGACAATTGATAAAATTATTAGAGAAAATGTACATTCTGTTTTTTACAAGCCGTACGACCTGGACGAAATTTCTGAAAAAGTTTCATCTTTGCTAACCACTTAATATTTATTCTAAATCCTAGCAAAATTTAATTATAAAAATAATTTCAAACATCAAAAAATAAATTGTGTGTATTGAGTTATAAAGATTATTATTTAATTAAAAAATATTTTTTATGCCATTCAACTGTTAAACGTAATCCATCTTCAACAGAAGTTTGAGGAATGTAATTAAGAATTTTTTTTGCTTTTTCAATATTTCCATAAGTATCTTTTACATCACCTTGTCTTGGTTTCTGATATTCAATAGAGGGATTAATTCCAGTGAGAGATACTAACTGTTCCAGAATGTAATTCATTGTAACTGTTCTACCACTAGACAGATTAAAAACATCACCAGACACAGTATCATTTTCAGCAGCTTGAATAGTTCCATTTACAATATCATTTACAAATGTCATATCTCTTGTTTGATTTCCATCACCAAAAACTATTATTTTTTTATTATTAAATAACGAATCAATCCATTTGAATACAGCCATATCAGGTCTACCTTTTGGTCCATAAACTGTATGATAACGTAATGAAACAGTGTTTAGATCATACAGCTCATGAAAAATCCTACAATAATTTTCAGCGGTTAATTTTGAAACGCCATAGATCGAAATAGGCACTTTTGGGTGATTCTCATCAACTGGAGTATATTGAGGATTACCATAAACTGATGATGATGAAGCATTAACAATTTTTTTAACATTATTTTTTACTGATGCTTGTAATATATTCAAGGTGCCCTCAATATTAATTCTGTTTGTAATTGTAGGATTTTCTAATGAATAACGTACACCTGGTTGAGCAGCAATATGAAAAATAATATCTACTCCTTTAGTTGCTTGGACCAAACCATCAAAATGTAGAATATCATCTTTAATCAATTTGAATTTAGGGCTTGAGCAAAAAGCATCTACATTAGTCTCTTTGCCTTTATAATAATCAGAAAAATTGTCATATCCAAGTACATTACAATCCATTTCCAGAAGAGCTTCAACTAATGTGGAGCCAATAAAACCAGCAGCACCAGTGACCAAAATTTGTGAGTTTTTAAGATTCAACAAAGTCTTTTAAAAACTGAATTAAATTAACCTTTCAATCGTAAATTATTCCATGATGAATTTTTTATTAATAAACGGAAAACATGATTTAATTGAAAAAATTAAGAAATAAAGAGAGGAAATGTAAATGAAAGAATTTTCAATTAAAGTACTTCATGTAGCAAGACGTTTCATAAGTGATGATCTATCAGAATTAAAAATAGGATATGACCTTATTCATTTTCAATCAATGTCAGAATTTATGATAGAAAATGCTGTAATTTTTCAATCAAAGGAAAAACATCATAAATTTATTAAAATTAAAAATTTAAGCGTATTTTTAGTTCCAAGTTTAGTAAGTTTATTTTTTAGTATAATAAAAAATGGAAAAAATTTTGACTTGATTGTAGCACAAAATCCTTTCGTTGCAGGGTTGTTATGTGTGATTGCAGGTAAAATTATCAATAAACCTGTTTTGATAAGCATACATGGTTATGAATTTACAGTAGGAAAAATACAATCTTTGATGAAAAAATTTGTTTGTTTAAAAGCTACAAAAATCAGAGCAAATAGCAACATAGTAAAAGAAACGATAATTAAATGGGGTATCAAACCAGAAAAAATCAAGATTGTTGAAGATA
>JADFJB010000067.1 GCA_022566355.1 candidate division KSB1 bacterium | reverse complement strand
ATTGCTCCCACGCTATTCTAATACACCTTTATTTTCTAACGCTTCTTTTAATGAAATATGTTGCTTAAAAAAATAATACATTCCCATAATTGCCGGTGGCGCCATACTAAACAAATGCAGTATAACCGCAAAGCTGAACGCCTGGCTGTTAGGTACATTATAAATGATTAGTGCCTGCATGACAAAAAGATGAAAAGTCCCAACATACCCTGGAGATGCCGGAATGGAAACCGATAGCCCTGACATGATCAGAATTGTTATACTTGCGAGTGTTATCTGGGCAAAATCCCCATTAAAATATTTTTCATCCAAATCAAATGCATAAATAAATATGATCATGGTTGCAATATAACAGAGCCAAATTGCTATGGATGAGATGGCTATTGCTAAATAATACTCCGGTTTTTTTATAACCAGTAATCCACTAAGCAACGAAATTAAGATTTTTTCCCCTTTATCACGCAGTTTAGCGGGAAAAACGCTTGTAATTCTCCGATAAAACAGGAGTGTTTTATCTGTTTTTACGATTAAAAATACCAGGAAAATGATCCCTGCGACCACAACAGCAAACAAAATAAACCCGCCGCTTTTCACAATTCCATACCCGTCAAACGATTGAAAGAAAAGTGCGATACCTAATAACAACAAAAGGAAAATTAAGTCAAGCATCCTTTCCACAACAATCGTGGCAAAAGAAGCGACTTTAGAGAAATTTTCCACTTTCCCGATTGAATGAGCCCGCAAAATCTCACCCAGCTTAAATGGGAATATTGTATTTCCCATATAACCCACCATTAAAGCTGAAAAAAGATTACTTAGTTTCATTACTTTAAGTGGCCTAAAAAATATTCCCCATCGATAAGCACGGAACCAAAGACTCAAAAATAAAAATATTGTAGCGGGAAGTAAGTAATAATAGTTAGCTTTTTGTAAAGCTTCACCGGCTTGTCTTAGATCAATCTGATCGAAAACCAGGTAGAGAAAAACAATACTTATCAGGATTCCAATAGCAAATTTTGCTTTATTCGATTTGAACATAGTTTTTTCAATCAATTCATGGTGTTCTTAAATCAGCATAAACTGAATTTCTTTCACAGGTTAGCAGCATTATTTATTAGATGGATCAATCTCACAATATTAAGCATTTGTTTCTACTTTTTTGTTTAGAAAATATTTTATTAAAAGAGTAGAATGAATAGAAAAACAAAAAATATAGAGCTATTTCTGTTTGTAAAATCAATTTAAAAATTGCACCTTAACCGCTCGGAAGTACGCCCTTATATTCAATCAATTCGGCAATAATCGAACCAACTAAAATTTTGCTTTTCATTAATACCGGGATTCTATACCGGTCATCTGTCAACCATACTGTAACATCTCCCTTGCTGTTAAAAACCCCGGCGTCTTTTAGAACCGGCTCAACAACCAAACAAGTGAATTTCCCAGCCCGCACCCGAATGGTTTCCTTACGCAACACGCGAACTGTTAAAGGATATAATTTCTTCCCGGAAAAATGATCGATGAAGTAGGATTTCCCTACTTCAATATTTTGAGTTCGAAGGAAATAAAGAGAAGACAACGGATCTTGCACATAAGCCGGCGTTTTAATGGTATCTTTTTTAGTAATCACACGATAATTCGGTTGATCAAAAATAACCTCGATATCTGCCCGATATTTGCCCTCACGTATTTTTTTAGAGAAATGCCACGAATACAATCCTACGGAATCCATTAATGAAACCGTCTTGTCACGAACTTTATAAAAAGTCGAAAAAAAATTATTTGATTCAGCTCGGGAAGTGACCTCAAAACATCGACGGCCATTTACATCCCTCACTTGTAAAATCTCTAAATAAGCATATCCAGCCTGAATAGGGCCATACCGGATCACAAATTTTAGAGATTCGCCGACTTTAAATGCCTCATTATTTACTTGGCGATTTATATTAAAAACAGATAACGAATCATTTGACAAATTCGCTTCATTGTTTGAAGTAGTTTGAGCATCACCTTCAACAAGTAAAAACAAGTTCAATAATACAATAATTGATGTTATATTTTTGTAATTCACTAGGATTTATCCAGTGATGGTTTTAAAAAAGCTTCCGCATGTTCAATAATAATTGGTACTATCCTGTTAATTTCCTGATCAATTTCTTCAAATATTATTTTGTAAAAATCATAACTTTCACCAATTGGATCTGATATGTCAGGTTTGGAAATATCACGGTTTTTATATTCTTTGAGCAAATAAATATGATCCATGGAATCAGGAAAATAACGCCTCAAAGTAGAAAAATGGCCTTGGTCAAGAGCAAAAATAAGATTGGCTTCCTCAATTATTTCGGGTTCGATGATTTGTGACTGATGGTCAGCAATATCTATTTGTGCTTCTTTACAAACCTGAATTGCCAATTCCGTAGCGGGCGCTCCGTTCCAGGTCCCAACCCCTGCAGATTGAACAACCATGTCATCCTTCAAGTGAATAGGAATTCGATTTTTTAACACCCCCTCCGCCATAGGGCTTCGGCACATGTTCCCGGTACAAACAAACAACACACAGAATTTTTCTTTTGAAACCATTTCCATTTTAATCTGAGTTTACCACTTTCCGTTGAACTTGTTCCAATTGATGCCTGAACTGTATCTTGTACAAACTACGATAGGCCTGGCAATCTTCCAACAATTCCAAATGAGAGGCATGACCTACTATTTTTCCTTGATCTAAAACTACAATTTTATCAGCATGGATAATCGTCGAAAGCCGGTGTGCAATCACAAGAACCGTTCTGTTTTCCATTAATTGATCTATTGCTTCCTGGACTAGTTTTTCAGATATAGAATCAAGAGCTGAAGTGGCTTCGTCCAGAATTAAAATGGGTGAATTTTTGAGAATTGCCCTGGCGATTGATAAGCGCTGCTTTTGACCGCCCGACAATTTTATCCCCTTCTCCCCAATAATGGTATTCAATCCGTCTTCCATTTTGCAGATAAATTCCCAGGCATTCGCTGCCTTGGCAGCATCGATAATTTTCTCTTCAGACACCCCATTCAATCCATAAGCAATATTGAGTTTAACAGTATCATTAAACAAAATTGAGTCTTGAGTAACAACACCAATTTTTGATCGCAAAGACTGCAGGGTGTACTCACGAACATCTGTTCCATCAATTCTAATACTTCCCTCTTGAATATCATAAAAACGGGGGATTAAATCGACCAATGTAGATTTACCTGCTCCGCTCGGGCCAACAAAAGCCACCATATCTCCTCGTTTTATGTCAAGGTTGATATTTTCCAAGACAATTTGTTCATCTTCATGATATCGGAAATTAACTCCTTCGAATTTGATAGAATGCTGAAATTGATCTAACTTTTTTGAATCCGGTTTTTCATATACTTCACGATGTTCGTCTATGGTATCAAAAATTCGCTCAGCAGCAGCAAGGCCGGTTTGAATTCTGTTATTCAATCCGCCAAGTTCTTTTAATGGCTGGAAAACCGTAAATAAAAATACCAGGTATCGCATAAAATCTTCAGCCGTCAAACCTTCACCAGAGTAAACCATGTTGCCGCCATACCAAAGCAAAGCGACAAGTATAAAAACACCCAGGGTCTCATTCAACGGAGAGGTAAAAAAACTGAGCTTATTTGCACGAAAATTCAATTTGTAATGGCAATAACTTTCATTTCTAAAACTTGTTTCTTGCCGGTCTTCGTTTGTAAACGCTTTTACAATTCGTATGGATGAAACCGATTCTTGAAATACTGATACGACGTTGGCAATCTGGCGAAAAACTCTGCGACTTTTTCGGCGAATACTTTTCCCGATCTTGACAATTACAAACCCCGTCAATGGGACAATAGTAAAAGTAATTATAGATAGTTTCCAACTGATAAGAAGCAAAATCACCAGGTTTGCAATTAATTGCAGTGGAATTAAAATTAATTTCCCAAAGCTATTCGCTAACACAATATTTACTGCATTGACGTCATTAAATACGATTGATGTTAATCGACCTGTATGGTTACGTTCAAAATAGGTGAGCGGAAGTCGAATAATTGTACTAAACAAATCATTTCTGATATTCAAAAGGATCCGCAACTCTATAAAGTTATTTAGAACCCGCCGGATATAATGAATAATATTTTTGAGCAGGTACGAGAAAAAGATCATAAAACAAACCATTTTTAAGGTAGCAAAACGATTTTCCTGAATAATATAACTCTTGATGACCTGGTTTATTTTTTCGTAAGTACTCTCAGGATTTGAAATGCTTTCAATGCCTGGCTGATTGTTTGCCGGATTTTGCTGATTTATTTGCGAGAGTTCTTGTAAATTTTGCGGTTCAAATAACTCACGTATAAAATCGACCGAAATCCAAAGAGAAAGGTTATTAAAAAATATGAAAAATAAGGTTAGAACAATTGATAGAATAATCAATTTCCAGAATGGTTTTAAGTAGCGCAGTAATTTTAAATACAGTTTCATATCTGAATTCTTATTAGAAATTCTAAATTAAATTTAAATTTGAAATTTAAATTATTGTTTAATTTGATTGACTTCAAAGAAAAGGCAGTTTCTCTAAGGTTAGCAACGGATTCTATTTGTTTTAACATACTCTCAGCACATGTCGACCAAAGGTATTTTTCAGCAGCAACATAAGAATTCTGTTGAAGCTTTTCATAATAAATTGAAGATGAAAACAATTTTCGAATAGCTGCAATATAGTCTGCTTCCTTCTCTGGTTCGAATAAAACCCCTTCACATTCATCTTTTAAGAAATCTCCAATCGAAGGCAAATCCGAAGCAACAATTGGAATTCCCCTGGATAAATAATCGAAAAGTTTATTGGGCACCGTTAATTAATAGCCCGTTTTGTTACAAAAATATTCTGATCCAAAAAGTATCTTTTATACCACGCGGCTTGCGAATCCTGAAGACAAAGTGAAACCGGTCATATTCCAGATATATTTTGATTCCAATCAAAAATATTTCTTAGCATTTTTGGGATTAACATCCGGCCGCACTGCCAAGTCTGTGGTAAAATTGTAAGGTTGATAAAATATTGGAATTTCGAGTTTCTTTTTAATTCGAGCTAATTTAAGGAAAAGCCCCGGGTTCCGGGAAATAACAGAATAGATCTTCTGGTTCTTGTTTAAATTCTTAATTAACTTGAATAATTCATGAATCATGCTTTCATGCTTAAAACTTCCAACTATGTCATCTCGTCCGGACGGGATTTTCTTCCCCTCTCAAGAATCTCAAGAGGGGAATGTTATTGCCATTCACAATCTCAATTAGCAAGCAACAAATAACAAATAAATTCTAATATCTAAGATCCAAATCTCAAATTTGAGTCGTACGTGTTGGTTATTTGAAATTGAGCATTTTGATTTATTTGGAATTTCGGATTTGGAAATTGGAATTTATTAACAATAGGTTGGAAAATTAATTTATCAAATATCTCATTATAGGTCTGGTTTCAGATCGCCGCACTTTTTCTGAAAAACCGGCTGCCAGAAAAGCTGATGCCAATCCAGTCCAGGCAAAAGCCGCCGGCATACGATCTTTTTTGGGCTCCACGGGATAGCCTTCAACAATTTCACCTCCCTTCTGTTTTACATATTCAATTGCTGCATGAAGAAGTCGAACACTCAATCCTTGATTACGATACTTCTTATCAATAAAAAAACAAGCCACTGACCAAACCGGCTTATCATCAAGTGGCTTTAGAATTCTCGACCGTTGTAAAACCGAAAATTCTTCCCGGGGAGCGACTGATATCCAGCCGATTGGTTCATCATTTTGATAAGCCAATAAGCCTGGAATGTTGCCTGAATCGACAAACTCTTTGATCGCATTTTTATTCAATTCACCTTTTTGTTGTTCAAAAACAGAACGCGTTAAACGCATCCACATGCACCAACAGCCACCGCAAGCACCGCGTTCGCCAAACAATTGGGTAAAATCATCCCAGCGATCAGAAGTCAATGGAAAAAAATCCAATTTAGAAATGTGTTTATTGAATTGACGACCAGACATGGACATTCACCTGGTTTAGCAAGTTGAATGAAATAATCCACCCACAGATTTATTTCCACATAATTGATTATAAAGTGTGACCGCTTTTTCGGTCTGTAAAACATGAAAAATTACTTTGTTGTTATTTAATAATTGCAACGTTTCGGGGCAAACCTGTAAACGCTCATACACGCCTTTTGAAAGCACAACGACGTTTGCTCCTTTTTCTAACAACTCCTGTACATCTGTTGGTTGAATCCCCGGTTCATGGTGAGTGCCAGTTTCGTTCCAATCCCATTCTCTGGCACCACCAGGGTAGATTTTTGCGTCTTTGAAAGCCTTATCAAGGCCTTCAATTTCAATTTGTCCCCAGGAAAAATGAGTAATGTGTGGAGATGATTTAGGCATCATGAAATTGAATATGAATTTTCTAATTTTTTAGAGATTTCCGCTAACCTCCTCAACCTCAATATAAAAATAATCCGTAGCAATATTCCAATCTTCTTTTTCTATTTCCGTTAAATTCTCAGATTGCCATTTTGATGTCGGATAGATAAAAAATATTTCACCTTTAGATCGCACTTTTACAGGCATATCGAAATCTGGCACATCAACCTTCCATCTGTATTCAACCTCTTCTTCATTATATTTCAATTGAAGCACAGGTAGATTAGCATGGTAAAGATATTGTTCGAAGATGGATTTAAAATCACGATTAAAATATTGGTTAAAAAAATTAATAACATCTACCGTATAAATATTTTTATATTTAAAATTTTCAGCATATGCCTTTAATAATGACCACCATTTTTCATCATCATCCACCACATGCCGCAAGGTATTTAAGAACAATGCTCCTTTAAAATACATATCCTGTGTTGGCCAATGATTCACTGATGTTGGCCCTATAATCGGAGCTTTATTCTTGACTTTACTCTTATAGCCATTTAAGTATTTAATCGCATCTTCATAACCAAACATACATTCTACATAAATACCCTCCGCATAAGTACACCACCCTTCTTGAATCCATGCATCGGAAACGTCGTTGGCAGTAACACTGTTGCCAAACCATTCATGCCCGCTTTCATGAATGATGATAAAATCAAATTTCATGCTCACACCAACGCCAGTCCAATCCCGTCCCAAGTAACCATTCTTGAATAAATTGCCATAACTGACTGCACTCTGATGCTCCATCCCCGAATAGGGTACCTCAATTAACTTGAAGCCATCCTTCATGAAAGGATATTCACCAAAGAATTTTTGGAAACACTCAAGCATGGGTTTGGCTTGTTGAAATTGCCTCTTTGCCTGGGTTAAATGATACGGCATGGCATAATAATCCAGTGTTAATTCACCTAGTTTATCTGAAAAATGGCTGTATTGTCCTATATTCAAAGCAACGGAATAATTATTGATAGGATAATGTACCTTCCAATCATATCGAGTATAACCATCGCCGATATCTTCTTTTCCCATAAATCGACCATTGGAAATATCCATTAGCTCGGATGGGACGGCAACGCTGATTTTCATACTGTCTACTTCATCCGGCTGCTGGTCTTTATTGGGCCACCAAAGACTGGCGCCAATACCCTGACAAGCAGTATAAATCCACGGATTGCCTAATGAGTCTACTTTGAAAGCAATACCGCCAAACCGACCGGTCTCTTTTGGATAACCGGAGTAATAAAAATCAATATTATGAATTGAATATTCTTTTAATTTCGCTGGAAAATCGATAAATACAGCGTTGAAATCCCGAGTATAAGACAATTTCTGCCCCTTAAACAGGATGCTGTCAACATTCATGTTTTCAAAAAGATCGATCTGAATTCTATTGTCATCCCTTAACATTTTGAATTTGATGCTATTCCTCCCCGAAATAAACTTTTCTTCAATATTCAATTTGATGTTCAGATCGTAAAACAATAAATCATTGTTTTCACGATACTTGCCATAAGCTCCCCTGAGCGTATCCGCTTTGTTAAAAACCAGCTTCTGTTCAAGCGGGTTTACCAGAGTTTCATCAAACTTAAGGGATATTTTGTTTTCTATGTTATTTGATAAATTTATGTCCAGTGATTGGTAATCCTTCGCGTGAATGCTGATTATCTCATTCCGATATTTGGCAGGAATTGAAACAGCACCTCTAACATTTGTGCGAAAAGTAATATGTTGCTCTTTTAAATAAACCAGGGCTCCTTCTATCGGTCTTCTTTTATCTGCATCGTACACCTGAAGTTCGATATTCGGACTTGAGCAACAAAAAT
Organism: candidate division KSB1 bacterium; assembly: GCA_022566355.1. NCBI lineage: Bacteria > Pseudomonadati > Candidatus Zhuqueibacterota bacterium. Next base: position 16,185 of record JADFJB010000067.1, on the reverse strand, counting down.
AAAGTGTAAAAAAGAGGACAATAATGAATAATATGCGTAAAAGTTTCATGAGATATTTTCCAATGGGGTAGTGTTATTCAATCTTCAAAGTTAATTAAGAGTTTTTTTATCTGCGACTACTTTTTTTATCTTTAATAACTTGTTTATAATATTTACCGAACTTCTTATTCCTCTGTCGGTTTGCGACATAAGACCTTTCATATAAATCGGATTCTTTCTGGATTTTTAGAAAATTTTGAAACCTATTTTTATCGATGATGCCGTCGTTGACAGCTTTAAGAACCGCACAATCTATTTCGTGAGTATGCGTGCAGTCAGAGAAGCGACATTGGCTTTCAAGTTCAGCTATATCATCGAATGTTTCGGAAATCCCGGTTTCAACACCAAAAACACCCAGTTCTCTCATCCCCGGCGTATCGATAATGAGCCCACCATCTTCCAGTTTGATTAATTGACGCTTTGAAGTTGTATGCCTTCCTCTTCCGTCTTTATCTCTAACAGTATTTACCGTAAATTGATCCTTGCCGATTAAATTGTTTAACAACGTCGTCTTGCCAACCCCCGATGATCCCAATAAGCAATACGTGTTTTTCTCATTTATTTTTTTCCGAATTTCATCTAATCCGTGCCCGGTTTTATTGCTAAAGATGATTAAACCATATTCCCTCTTCAGTCTGTTACTCTCAGTAATTCTAAGCTCCAGTTCTTCCCTTGTTAAGAGGTCAGATTTGCTTAACAAAATAAGCGGGCGAATGTTGCTTTCACACACCATTACCAAATAGCGTTCCAGTCTACTCAGGTTAAAATTTTGATCAAATCCCTGCATAATAAAAGCCGTATCAATATTGGCAGCAATTAATTGGTAGTCGATCTTTTTTCCTGATTCCTTTCTTTTCAAAATCGATTTTCTCGGTAAAATGCTGTGAATTATGGCAGAGGTATTTTCATTATGATACTGGGTTAACACCCAATCACCAACAGTTGGGAATTCAAGAGTAGAATCAGCTTCAAACAAAAATTTACCCGTAAGTTCAGCCTCGACTTCACCCTTTTCATTTCTAACTAGAAAATTATTCCTGTTGACTGCAGTTACCCTTGCCAGGCAAAAGATATCTGGATCAAAATCGAGAGACTGTTCCCAAAAATGAGTATCAAAACCCAGATCTGATATTTCCATCAAGAAATCCAACTTTTTAATAATAATGTTAATTTTAGGGATTTGATTTTATAAATCCAAGAAAAAATAGAAGTTGAAGCTAAAATACAAAACTAACAACTATTCATTTCACTTTAGAAAAAAACTGATTAACTTTTTTATTCTGGTATTCCGGAGTTCTCAATGAAACCAATACATACACAAAAAGTGAGAACAACATTGCTGGAAAAATTTGATGAATGATCATATTGAAAGGTGTGTATTTCCATATAAGAAGAACAGCTAATCCTGCTGAAAATGAACTAAGTACAGCAGAACCGTTTCCTTTACGCCAGTACAAACCCAAGATGATAGTTGGAAAGAAGCATGCAGCATAGAGAGTTCCCGAAAGGGCTGTAAGTGTAACAATGCCTCCTGGGGGATTTAAAGCGAGGAGCATCGTAATCAGTGCAAAAAGGGCAACATAGGAACGTGTAGATTTAATTGCTGATTTTTCCGAGGTTGATTTTTTGAGCATACCAATAATATCTCGCTCAGTAGTAGAAGCCATAACAACGAGTACGCTATCAATTGAGGACATGACAGCAGCAACCATCGCAACCAGAAGGAAAGCACTCACGCCATCCGAGAAAACTTCCCCGCTGGTAATGAGCAAAGGAACAACGCGATCACTGTCACTGATGCCTTCCGGAAATATTCGCCTTGCATAGATACCTATGGGCACTAGAAAACTATACACTAAAGCAAAACTTAGCGTGGATACCCATATCCCTTTCCTTACAGCATATTTCCCCTCTAAAGCATAAAAACGAAATAATTGTCTTGGTTCTACCAGGAATTTAATAGTACTGGCCAATACGACTCCAAGAAGAACCGGGAAAGCAATACCACCATTCCAGGTAAAGAGTTCCGCTCCCCCGCTCTGGTCTTTTACTTCAAAAAAAGATCCAATTCCACCTGCCTTATCCACAGTGCCTATGAAAAGAAGGATTGCCGCAATAATCATTACACCGCCCTGGACTGTATCTGTTTTTACAACTGAGATAAACCCGCCGAGTACCGTGTAAATAAACCACAATTAAAAATACGATCACAATTGCATATTTGTAAGGTATATCTAAAAAAGCTTCCAGGAGATTCCCAATCCCTTTAAAAACAGCAGTCATATAGAAAAAACTTGCAAATAAAATGATGATTGCTGCAAATATTCTTGCCAGGTTGCTGCCGAAGCGAAAACCAATAAAATCTGGGACAGTGAGAGAATCAAGCATCTCAGTGAATTTTCGTAGTCGTGGAGCCACAACAATCCAAGCCAAAAATAAAAGAAAAACAGCAAAGGGAATAATTTAGAGCCAGGGAAGCCCCCAGGTGTAAGCTTTACCGGCAAAACCTACAAAGCTATTTGTACTCGAATAGGTAGCGAAGAATGAGAGCCCAATGGCTGTTCCACCCAACGATCTACCACCAATGTAATAATCAGTGACGTCTTTTGTCTGTCGATTTCCTTTCCAGGCATGATAGGCAAGCATTGTTATGTAGAGAATCAAAAGAAGATGAACCATCCAATACTTTTGGAAGCCTGCAAATATTTCGCTCATACTTTACTTATTCAGAAACATGGTGATCAGAATGAATTAAATTCAAATAAATGTGTCCACCATATATTTTAGAGTCAAGTTAAAATATTACTGGTAAATATTACTGGTAAGGTTTTAATTGTGGTAACTTATGGAGGACAGTAATTGGCTTGAAACGTATTGATTGATTATTTTGAATTATTCATAACTTTTTACCGCGAAGGCGCTAGGACGAAAAGAAACAAAGAGCTAGACTGAAAATATTTTGGAAACTAGGCAACTACAATTCTAACAATAAATACTTAAAAATTGTCGCTTTTCCTCTTGGCGGTCTTTACGGTTCATGAATTATCCAGGTTAAGCAATTTATCTATTTATTTGTCCTATCCCCTAAATTAATTCAGCAGCCATCACCGTATTAACCATTAACATAATGATGGTCATAGGTCCAACACCTCCCGGAACCGGAGATATAGCAGCAGCAAACTCTTTAGCAGATTCGAATTCGACATCTCCGACTAGACGATATCCTGATTTTCTGGATGAATCTTCAATACGATTTACACCAACATCGATTACTACAGCCCCTTGTTTTAAAAATCCTCCATCGATGGCATGTGCCCTGCCAAGTGCTACAATCAAGATATCCGCATTTTTTGTGTGTTGCTTTAAATTTTTTGTCTTGGTATGGCAAATAGTGACAGTTGCATTTGCACCATCCGCTTTTTGCAATAAAAGATTAGCCATTGGTTTGCCAACAATATTACTTCGTCCTAAAACAACGACATTCTTTCCGGCCGGATCGATCTTTTCCATTGAAAGCATTTCCATAATACCTGCTGGAGTACATGGAATGAATCTTGGTGTGCCCAAAACCAAAAGTCCAACATTTTCCGGATGGAATCCATCGACATCCTTTTCCGGAGAAATACGTCGGATGACCAGATTCGGATCGATTTGGCCTGGCAATGGCATCTGCACCAAAATGCCATGAATGGAAGGGTTATTATTGAGCCCATCTACGATATTCAATAATTCTTGCTGCGAAACAGAATTCGGCAAATGAATGGTTTCGGAATTCAGTCCTAATTCTTTTGCGGTTTTTTCTTTTCTTGAAACATAAACAGTCGATGCCAGATTGTCTCCAACCTGAACAACAGTTAGCCCGGGGATCACATTATTTTTTCTAAGTGATTCAATTCTCTCAACCAGGTTTTTCCTTATTTTTGCGGCAATTAATTTTCCATTGATAACTTTTGCGCTCACGGTAAATTGATTCTCTCGATACTTTCTGCTTTATTGGTTTCCAAGTCGATTGTTATACATACTCCACATAATCGAAGATTTTCGGAAGCCAATTCGTATTTTCTATTTGTAGAATAGAGAAACCTGTGCAGCGCCACATCTTTTTTCATACCAATAACTGAGTCGTACGGGCCAGTCATGCCTGCATCTGTAATACAAGCAGTTCCTTTGGGAAGTATTCGTTCATCTGCGGTTTGCACATGTGTATGCGTACCAACAACGGCACTTACTTTCCCATCTAAGTACAAGCCCATAGCAATTTTTTCCGCTGTCGCCTCGGCGTGAAAGTCTACAAAAATTAGTGGTGTCGATTGCTTAAGCGTTCTTATTTCATCCAATGCAACTTGAAAAGGGTTGTCTATAGCCTGCATAAAGGTTCTGCCTTGTAGATTCAATACACCAAGTTTGATTTCATTTTTTGCGGTAATAATGGATGAACCTTTACCCGCGTTGCCTTTGGGATAATTTGCCGGTCTCAACACCCTACTATCGTTTTTCAGAACTTTTACGGATTTGAAGGTATCCCAAATATGATTTCCGCTTGTAATTATATCTATCCCCGTTAAAAACAGTTTGCCTACATCCTGATCGGTGACACCTCTTCCCTCCGTCAAGTTTTCACCATTTGCTATACAAAAATCAGGTGAATATTTTTTTTTCAAGGATGGAAATAGCTTCTCAAATATTTGGAATCCCGGGTTGCCTACGATATCAGCGATAAACAAAATTTTAACTTTTTTGGACATCTATCCTCGAATGAATAGCATTATACTAGGTTATTTGGCAATATTAACCGCACGAAACTCTCGAATTACACTGACCTTAATTTGTCCAGGGAATTTCAATTCATTCTTTATCTTTTTTGCAATATCAATGCCCAACTGGTTTGATTGAACATCATCCAATTGTTCAGGGTCTACTACTACTTTTATTTCTTTTCCAGCCTGAATAACGAATGTCTCTCGAATTCCATTAAATTCGCGTACCGCATTCTCCAGCTTTTCCAATCTTTTAATGTAAAGCGCTAAGTTCTCACGTTGTGCCCCGGGCCTATTTGATGAAATCTGATCAGCAGCATGGACAAGAACAGCTATGGCTGACGTCGCTTGCGTTTCTCCATCAAATGACTGAATGGTATTTTGTACTACAGGCCCTTCGCCATGTTTTTTAGTAAAATCTGCTCCCATTTGAGCGAAGGTCTGTTCTGAACGGCGCTCTAGTGCCTTGCCAATATCATGTAAAAGACCGGCCCGTTTTGTTAAATTTACATCCAGACCTAATTCAGCCGCAATGTTTCCCGCTAATTGAGCGACCTCGATGCTGTGTTGCAGCATATTTTGTCCAAATGTTGTGAGATAGTTTAATTTTCCAATCGCTTTTGTCATTTCCAAGCTAAAGCCATGGATACCAACATCAAGGATGGCATGTTCCCCTTCATCTGCTATTTTTTCCTCTAACTCTTCCCTTGCCTTTTCAACAACATCTTCAATTCTTCCTGGGTGTATGCGACCATCGCCGATTAATTTTAGCAACGATAATTTTGCAATTTCTCTCCGAATTGGTTCGAAGCACGAAAGAAGAACAACTTCCGGGGTATCGTCTACAATTACTTCCACTCCGGTCGCCATTTCAAAAGAACGAATATTTCTGCCTTCCCGGCCAATAATTCGGCCTTTCATATCATCACTTGGCAGCCGAACCAGGCTTGTTGTAGATTCAACCGCCTGTGAACATGATATTTTTTGGATAGCCTGGATAACCATCTCTTTTGCTTCTTTGTTAGCATTAAGCCGTGCTTTCTCCCGAATATTTTTCATCGTTACCGCAGCTTCTCGTTTTACTTCTTCTTCAAGATTAGTAAAGAGCTGTTTTTTAGCTTCATCTTGAGTTAACCTGGATATCGACTCCAATTGCTTGATTTTTTCCCGAACCAAACGATCAAGCTCTTCTGTCTTTTTATTTAATTCCATTTGATTTTGGCTTAATTGATTTTTTTGCTTATTTAGCTCATTTTCTCTTTTGACTAACAAATCAGCGCGTCGATCCATATTCTCTTCCCGCTCGGCCACTTGCTTCGACAAGCGATTGATTTCGTTTCTCTTTTGGCGAATTTCTCTTTCAAAATCCCTTTTAAGTCGATATACCCTGTCTTTACCTTCTAAGATTTTAGCTTTTTTCAAGCGTTCTGCTTCAATTTTAGCATCGCTTAATGTTTTTTCCGCACTCTTCTTATCGTTAACAATTTTAGCATTAAGAATGCGTAAATTTAAAAACCTACCGAGAAAGAAAAAAACAACCGAAATTACAATTATTACTACAGTCGTCATATCCATATTCATTTGTCCTCCAAAAAAAAATCCCCACTTCCGGTTTCAGATAAATAAAATAATATCTAACCTACAGAGTGGGGAGAACGGAGAAAAAAAATGTTACTTTTAAAGTTTTTTTAAGGAAACGGTATTTCTTCTATACGTGTAATAATTTCGCTTATTTTATTTTCGTATCGTTCAACTAATTCTTGTGATTCAATTCGTTTCCTAAAAAGTTCGTCGGTAATATTTAACGCAGCAAGAATTGCGACTTTAAGAGCAGATTTGACAGCGACCTTCTGATCGATTTCTCGCATTTTTTCGTCAACATAATTTGCGACTTTCAAAATGTAATCTTCATCAGCAACGCCTCGAATCGGATATTCTGTACCATATATATTGACCTTAAATGTCTTCTTTTCAGGTTCCATAATAATTTCAATTTTATGGTTACAGCATAGATTCTATTTGATCTAATTTACCCAGTGCGTTGGTTATTTTGGTCTTTATCCTCTCATCATATTTAGTATAACTATCGCTCCCACTTACTTGTTCTTCGATCTGTGCGCAGCGTTGTTCAAGATCGCCAATAATCCGGTCTTTCTCCTGCAAAAGAGATTCAAGCTCTAATTTCTCTTTTCCCAGGTTTTCTGTCTTAATCTTCATGGAATTTAGATTCTCAATAAATTGGCTAATTTTAGCCTCTAAATTTTCTATATTAGAATTCACGATATCTCTGAACTCTAGCTGCGTAACTCTGCGTTAAATTCCCCTTTTACTTTTAAGATGATCCCATCAACAATTTGATTGATGTCATCTTCGATTAACGTCTTCTCATCTGCCTGAAACGTCATAGCAAATGCGAGACTTTTTTTACCGACTGGTACTTGTTCACCATCATAAACATCAAAAATGCTTAATCTTTTCAAATATTCTCCACCCCACTCTCGAATTTTTTTAATTAAATTACCTCCTGGTATGTCATAATCCATTATAAATGCTAAATCACGTTTTACCCAGGGATACTTAGGTATTGCGTGAAATATTTTGTCCAATTTTAAACTAGGAATTATATTATCTAAAGTCAATTCAAAAATAAAACTTTCTTCTGATATGTCGTGCTCATCCAAAATTTTTGGGTTGAGTTTCCCTAAAAATCCTACTTTTTTGTTTTCAAAATTAAGGTTTAAATAAGGGTCAACAACTGCCCAGTTTTTGACATTTGAATCAAACTGTACATTGCTGAATTTCAAGCTATCACAAAGATCCTCTACAAGTCCTTTTAAATCGTAAAAATCAAACTTGCGATTTCTATGTTTCCAATGATCCAGTTCTTCTTTGCCAATCAGTAAACCCGTAAGGTGAAGATTTTCATGATAACCGGTTCCATTTGGATAAAAAACAGAGCCGATTTCATAAATACAAATATTCTCTTGTTGCCGAAATAGATTAAATTGAGCAACCTGAATCATGCAAGGAACAAGCGATGGTCTAAGAATCGCCATATCCTCACTTAATGGATTGATTAAATTAGCTGTTTCACCCGGATAATATTTCAGCGTTAAATCTGAAGAAGGGATCATACTATTCGTCACTGTTTCATAAAAACCATATCCACGCATAATTTCCTTAATTTGATTAATAATATGATTTTTATTATTTGTTTTTCCAGTCAATGGGATAAAGGATGAATCGGTTTCAGGTATTTTATCAAAACCAACAAACCTGGCAATTTCTTCAATCAAATCAATTTCACGGCATAAATCAGGGCGATAGGTTGGAATTTTTACGTTAAAACTAAGAGGTTCATTATTCCCCTCAATAACCTTGCATCCCAACCTGGTTAAAATTCTCTCAACTTCTTTACCCTGTACATGGACTCCAAGCACTCGTTCGATTCTTTTCAATCTCAATTCGATGTTGTTTTCTTCTATTTTTGCGATATATTCGTCAACGATGCCTTTTAATACCTCTGCATGTGCAATCTCACTGATTAACTCTGTCGCTCGGTCCGAACCTACTAAAATTCCGTTCGGATCAACCCCTCCCCTAAAACGTATGCTGGCTTCAGTGACAATTCCTAATTCTGTGGATCCGTTTCGAATAAATTGAGGATCGAAATAAGCACATTCTAACAAGACATCTTTGGTCTTTTCGTTAACTTCGCTGTTAATACCACCCATGATCCCACCAAGTGCCACAGGTTTATTGCCATCACAAATCAAAACAGTATCAGATTTCAATTCATGGGTCTTATCATCCAAGGTTCTAAAGCTTTCACCCTCTTTTGAGGATCGAACAACGATTTCGCTATTTTCAATTAAATCATAATCAAAAGCATGTAGAGGAAAACCATATTCAATCAGAACGTAATTTGTAATATCCACAATATTATTTAACGAGCGCAGACCCACCTTCGCCAATCGATCATACATCCAAAGAGGAGATGCACCCATTGAAACATTCCGAATCACTCTTGCTGAATATCTCGGACATCCTTCCGGATTTTCTATTTTAACTTTGACAAAATCACTTGTCGGAGTTTCGATTTCATGAAACTTTATTGAGGGGACCTTTAATGGGTTTCCGGTTAGTGTTGCAATTTCCCTAGCGATCCCAAATATACTCAGGCAATCCGGACGGTTTGGTGTAATAGCCAAATCATAAATTGAATCGGTTGCCGGGATCATTTTGTCTATGGCTTCTCCTGCTTTACAGTCTTCACCGACATAAACAGGAGAATCAGACTCAAATATCCCCAGGGATTTATAGGTGGCCAATTTGTAAGAATCCCCGGATGGATTGGTTTGCAGGGCTACCTTTTTAAATTTCGGTAAGCTTGATAAGCCTAAGGTTATTAAATGAGTCTCTTGACCATTTTTTATTTTGCATTGATTGTCAGCCAGTTCTTCTACTATTTCACCAACAATAACTCCGGCTAATTTTCTGGAAACAGATTCAATACTTTCGACTTCCATTCCAAGCATGGTAAGCTGTTCACCCAATTCTTCAGGAGTAAAATCAAAATCGACAAAGTCTTTTAGCCAGTGGAAAGTGCACTTCATTTGAAATTTGAATTAAAATTGGGTGAGAAACCTGATATCATTATCATAAAAATAACGAATATCCTTGATTCCATATTTTAACATTGCAATCCGCTCAACGCCCATACCCCAGGCAAAACCGGTATATTTCTCCGGATCATAACCAACAGCTTTGAATACTTCCGGATCCACCATACCGGAGCCACTAATTTCCAACCATCCCGATCCTTTGCACGTCTTGCAACCTTGTCCTTTGCAAATTACACAGGTAAAATCATATTCGGCGCTTGGTTCGGTAAATGGAAAATAGCTGGGCCGAAACCTAATCTTAATTTCCGGGCCAAACATTTTTTTAGCAAATGCGGAGATAACCCCTTTTAAATCGGCGAATGTTATATTTGTGCCGACTACTAATCCTTCGCATTGATGAAAGAATGGAGAATGACTGGCATCTGGAGTATCTTTGCGATAGCATCTACCCGGAGCAATCATTCTAATTGGCGGATATTGAGATTGCATCACCCTGATTTGTACAGGGGAAGTGTGTGTACGAAGAAGCCATCCGTTTTCAAGATAGAATGTATCCTGCATATCTCTCGCCGGATGACCTTCAGGAATGTTTAATGCTTCAAAATTATAGTAATCCGATTCGATTTCCGGGCCTTCTTCGATTGAAAAACCCATTGATGTAAAAATAGATTTTATTTCATCAAAAGTTTGTGTTAAAGGGTGCTTTTTACCATACCGCTTCCGAAAACCTGGCAGTGAAACATCTACGCCCTCTTTTCGCTTTACAACTTCTTTGAATTTATCGGTTTCCTCCTGGATGATTCGAGTAAGATCATTTCGTAAAAGATTAAGCTCTTTACCAAATCGAGGTCGAATATCCTGTGATATGCTTCCAAGGAGGAAAAAATATTTTTGCAATAATCCCTTTTTGCTAAGGTATTTAATGCGGAGTTGTTCTAATTTCTTTGAATTATCACAATCTTTGATCTCGGAAAAGAATTCACTCCTCAGTTCTTGTAGTTTATCAACATGATCATCAATAAGAGTTTCCGACATTGCATCCCTTTACTCACTTAACCAGCGCTACAATTTCGGAAAACGTAGTAGGGTCATTTACAGCTAATTCCGCCAAAATTTTTCGATCTATTTCAATTTGTTTGATTTTTAAACCATTCATTAGCCTGGAATAGGACAGCCCGTTAAGCCTCGCTGCGGCATTGATCCGTGTAATCCAAAGCCTTCTGAAATTCCGCTTCCTTGCTCTTCGATCACGATATGCATACAGCCATCCTTTTTCAACTGCTAATTTTGCAGTTCTAAAAATATTTTTTCGCCTTCCCCAATATCCCTTGGCCTTTTTTAAAATTCTTTTTCTTCTCCGACGGGATGCTACATTATTTGTTGATCTGGACATCCATTCTCCTTACACACCTATCATTCGTTTAACTCTAGGATTATCTTGCTCGGCAATATAACCACCTTTGCGCAGATTTCTTTTTCTTTTAGTTGTTTTCTTGGTTAGAATATGACTTTTACACGACTTTGAACGCTTCACTTTTCCTGAACCGGTTAAGTGGAATCTCTTGCGTGCTCCACGGTTTGATTTCATTTTTGGCATATTTTTACCTCATTTCTTTGCTAAAAAAAGAACCAAGTTCCGGCCTTCTTCGATTGGTCCTTTGTCGATTTTGGCCAAATCCGCAAGCTCTTCCTGAACTCGATTTAATATTGTGTACCCAAATTCCTTGTAAACCAACTCTCTTCCTCGAAACATTATTGTAATTTTCAGACGGTTACCTTCTTCTAAGAATTTTCGAGCATGTTTAATTTTGTGCATTAAATCATGATCATCAGTCTTTGGTCGTAGTCTAATTTCCTTTTTATGAATGACATGTTGCTTTTTCCTTTGATCTTTTTCTTTCTTGGTAAGCTCATATTTGTACTTACCAAAATCCATTACTCTGCAAACCGGCGGATCAGCCTTAGCTGCTACTTCTACCAGGTCAAGACCTGTATCCTCAGCTAATCGTAATCCTTGTTCTATTCCTACAACACCTAATTGTTTCCCCGATGGGTCAATAAGTCGGATTTTTGGAACTTTTATTTGTTCGTTTATTCTTAGTTCACCTTCTTTGATATGAGCACTCCTTTTTTAGTGAATAATTGATTTTTCATCAATTTCTTTGCCAATCATAGAAACAAATTCATCCACTTCAAACTTCCCAAGATCACCTTCGTGTCTCCTTCTGACCGATAGGAATTTACCTTCTAATTCTTTATCACCAACGATAATCATATACGGTATTTTTTGCGTTTCAGCCTCTCTTATTTTATATCCAATTTTCTCATTCCGATCATCTAAAAATATCCGACCTGCAGTTTTTGAAATTTCATTTTTGCATTCTTGTGCAAATTCAAAATGACGATCTGCAATCGGCAATATTGCAACTTGAACAGGAGCCAGCCAGATTGGAAACGCTCCTCCGTATTGCTCGATTAAAATTCCAAAAAACCTTTCCAAGGAACCCAACAATGCCCGATGGATCATAATTGGTCTATGAGATTGTCCGTCATCACCGACAAATTTTAATTCAAAACGCTCCGGGTTATTAAAATCTATTTGAATAGTAGTACATTGCCAGTATCTTTTTAAAACATCGCGAATTTTGATATCAATCTTTGGTCCGTAGAAGACACCCTCACCAGGATCAACTTTATAATCAATTTCTCTTATTTTGAGCGCCTCTTCAAGGGCATTAGTAGCGTTGTCCCAGTTTTCTATTGAACCAACATATTTTTCCGGCCTTGTACTCAAAAATACTTCGAACTCTTCAAATCCAAATGATTTTAAAAAGAACATGGTGAAATCAAGAATGTTTAGTATTTCTTCTTGAATTTTGTCAGGTCTGCAGAAAATATGGGCATCATCTTGGGTAAATCCCCGTACCCTTAAAGTTCCGTGCAGAACGCCGGACCTTTCATATCGATAAACCGTTCCAAGCTCTGCATAACGAATCGGTAAGTCTCTATAACTACGAATTTTGGTTTTATAGACCTCGATATGAAAGGGACAATTCATGGGTTTAATTTGATATTCAACGTCCTCAATAATCATAGGAGCAAACATGTGTTCGCTGTAATAATCAACGTGGCCACTTTTACGCCATAAATCTAATTTGGCCACATGGGGTGTGTACAGCAACTCATACCCTGATTTAAAATGTTCATCCTTCCAAAATTGCTCAATTTCATTCCGGATTCTTGCCCCTTTTGGTAGCCAAATAATCAGTCCTGGACCTATCTCTTCGCTAATTGAGAATAACTCCAATTTCTTTCCCAACTTTCGATGATCCCGCTTTTTAGCTTCTTCCAGTAGTTTTATGTGCTCTTCAAGTTGATCTTTTTTAGGATAGGAGGTACCATAAATTCGCTGAAGCATTTTATTCTTTTCATCACCATGCCAGTAAGCGCCTGCAATATTCAGGAGCTTAAAATGTTTGATATAACCCGTATTCGGCAAATGAGGGCCACGGCAAAGATCAACAAAACTGCCTTGCCTGTATATTGAAATGATCTCATCCGAGTTCATTTCATTCAAAAGCTCAATTTTATAAGTTTCATGGGAGTCTGAAAAAAGCTTGATCGCTTCTTCTTTTGGAATCACTTCACGTTTAATAGCAAGTTTTTGTTTCCCTAACTCACGCATTTTTTCTTCTAATGCGGGGAGATCATCGCTGCTTAATGATTTGTCCAGATCTATATCGTAATAGAATCCATCGGAAATGGGAGGCCCAATGGCTAGTTGTATTTCCGGGTATACTTCTTTTAATGCTTGAGCCATCAAATGAGCGGTGCTGTGCCAATAAACTTCTTTACCTTGTTCATGAGAGAAATTGATGACTTCCAATTTTCCATCAACAATGAGTGGACCGTGAATATCTATCAAACGGTCATTGAATTTGGCCACTAATGCGTCTTTCAATAAAGCCGGATCATGCTTTTTTAACACTTCATAAGGAGTTGAACCATTTTCAACTTCAACAGTGCTTTTATTAGGTAAAGTTATTCGAAGACTCATCGCTTTAAAAACAAAATTCTCTTTATCTTATTCCTGAAAAAATTCAAGATAAATAATAATTAATTTTAAATAAGATTTCAAGCAAAATAAGTAATTAACCTGTTGAAAAATATACTCATACATCCCTAATTCATTAAACAAATAGCCACCGGTTCGGATGGCTATTAAGTGGGCGATACTGGACTTGAACCAGTGACTTCTTGCATGTCAAGCAAGCACTCTAACCACCTGAGCTAATCGCCCTTGCAACTGTACCGAGGGCCGGAATCGAACCGGCACGTCCAAAAGGACACAGGATTTTAAGTCCTGAGCGTCTACCTATTCCGCCACCTCGGCAAAATATTCGAACTTAGAGGCGGCGAGCGGATTCGAACCGCTGAATAACGATTTTGCAGACCGTCGCCTTACCACTTGGCTACGCCGCCAATTTAATCTTAAAAAATGAAGAGCATTATCTTACTCAATAAATGCCCTGCTATTCAGTAGAGCGGGAGACGGGAATTGAACCCGCGACCTTCTCGTTGGCAACGAGAAGCTCTACCGCTGAGCTACTCCCGCAATAGTGCTAAAATTGCGTCAGAAATATAAAACATAATTCATCTTTTTGCAAGAATATTTCCAGGTCTTTGCAATGCTAAATAAAGAATTATTTGGGGGTTGAATTCTCGTCCCTGTTTTGCAACCGATCCAATATTTTTCTTCTTTTTTGACGAACTCCGGCTCTTACGGAACGCATCGTTTTGATTGAAACTACCAATATAACAACAAAGATCATTATTAATATATATTTTGGATCGATATCGTACCTCTCTTGAAAAGTACTTTTTTGTGATTACTGTACATTTCGTTACTAACGAAATTTTAAAAGGCAGGTATTCACATAGATCAAGTACAACTAGTGGAGCTAGCCGGACTCGAACCGGCGACCTCTTGACTGCCAGTCAAGCGTTCTCCCAACTGAACTATAGCCCCGGACACGGGAAAATATATTAAAATAAAAATAAATTTCAATCTTATTCTTGAGAATTTACTTACCTTCTAGCTATTCTTTCGGTTTTTTGTATTTAATTCTTGACGAATACACCAGAACAATCTGTAGTTTTTATTTCTATCCCCTCGTAATAAGAATTATGCTTCAACAATATTCATCTCTTCAGATATACAACGATTCCCTTGATATTGATTGGGTTATATATTAATCAAGGGTATGGACAGCTTGTAAAGAGGAATCGTTCATCCTCGCGGGGAAGTGGTGCGGCTGTTCGCCATGAAGCTCGTGTACTACTCCTATATCATCTTTTCTATCGCAATTTGCCAAGCATTAAATTAAGAGTTATTCCCCCAAATGATTTCACATTATTTATGTTCCAGTAAATATTGAAGCCGTAACCGATAACACCACTTACTTTCATAAAATATTGAAATACTATTGGAACACCAATAGTAGGATCAATGTCTACTCTTTCATTAAAACAAAAAAACACACATTGAACATTTTCCGTAACACGGATTCCAGTTACTCTTGCAAGCCCTATTGAAAATGATGTATGGGATTTTCGGTTTTGGGTAGCTACCCCAACTAACAATCCAATATCGTAGAACTCGCTTCCGGTTGAGAATACAATGTCTTCCAAATTTGCCGTCATTCGGAAGGAGAATATTAGTTTCTTAGATTGAATACTCAGGCCTGCACTTCCGCCTGGACTCCCTCCAAATGGTCCGAGAGAACTGATACCTAAACCAGCATGTATCCAAACTTCATTTTGTGCATACACATAGGTAGATTCTGAGGATAGAAAAACTATAATTATACAGACGAGTAATGAATAAATAGAAAAACTCCCTTTCATGATGAATCTCCTTCAACTCATTACAATAACTTGTTTAATCATTCTCCAGTTATATGATTTTGATTTTAGTTAGGATATATTCCGTTACATCGATGATAAAATTGTACTTGTGGCAAGTCCAAAATCAATGGTTTTTTTGAATTTGTTTTTTTCAAAACTTGGCTTAATTGAACTAGTTTTACCAAAAAATTCTTTGACTTCTAATAATTTTAAATCTAGTATATTTGCCTTTGACTCTAAATGTGATAATGCATCTAAAAATACTTTTTCAATTGAATATGATCTAATCGGAATTATATTTCCCAACCATTCTACGAATTTATCCGATTCTTCTTTAATTTTTTTCCACTCGACTAACGATTCTCTTATCTTTTTGTGGAGGGTAGGAATTCCAAAAAATAATGTACTTGCTATACCTATGATTTCTAATAATATGGTGGGAAAAGATGCTCCTATTCCATGATCTGTCTCATAAAATTTTATGTTTATTTCACCATTGGGGTAAGATAACAATTTTTCTTTAAATTTATAAATTACTATTGGTGTTTGTTCATTCCAATCTAAACCTTCTGCTGGATCTTTATAAGGAGCAATAATAACTTTAATACTCAATTTATCTCCAGTTTTTGATTAACATTAAAATTATTCTTATAGGTATAACAAGTAATTCATTAGTTTCTTCATATCTCCCAAAAGATTACAATCTTTTTATTGACTTGCAACAAAAAAGTTACTATATAGGTTTTAATCTAACTGCATAACACTCTTAAAAGGGTAATATTAAGAAATTGGATAACTCCTGATGTTTGACATTCCGGCGAAATTGAGAAATAAATACACTTCTTTCCTGGCACAAC